>JAKASH010000565.1 GCA_021828225.1 Acidobacteriota bacterium
TGAAGGTGGAGGTTGTATTCCATGAACGTGGCTTGGTTTTGGGCGCTTAGCGCCATGCTGACGGCCTATGCCGTGCTGGACGGATACGATTTAGGCGTTGGAATGCTTTCGCTATGGGTGGCGCGCTGCGAGGACCAGCGCCGAATGGCGGTGAACTCGATTGGTCCCGTCTGGAACGGCAACGAGGTCTGGCTGCTGGCCGCCGGAGGCATGCTGGTGGTGTCGTTCCCGCGGGTTTATGCTTCGGGCTTCAGCGGCTTCTATTTGGCCTTAATGGTGCTGTTATGGCTTCTCATTTTGCGCGGGATCTCGATTGAGTTCCGGAACCAGGTGGCCGACCCGCTTTGGAAAAGCCTCTGGGACGCCGGATTCTCGGTGAGCAGCCTTCTGGTGGCTCTGCTGCTGGGAGTCGCCCTGGGCAACGTGATCCAGGGGCTGCCGATCGGGCCGAATGGATATTTTCAGGGGAGCTTCGCCTTGCTGCTGAATCCCTATTCGCTGCTCACCGGTTTGCTGAGCGTGGCCGTTCTCGCCTGGCACGGCGCAAATTATTTGCGCGAGAAGACGGAGGGGTCTCTGCTTGCGAAGGCGGTGAAGTGGTCTCGCGGGCTGTGGTGGTGGACAGCGGCCATGGTGGTTGTCGTCACGATGGCTACCTTCATCTTTCGGCCCAATGCCGGCCGCAATTTTTCAGCTCACGCGCTCGCCTGGGCTTTCCCTTTGCTGACGCTTGGGGGGCTTTTGCTCGGGCTGGCGTACCGCAGCGAGCAGCGCAACGATCAGGCTTTTTACTCCTCGATGCTCCTGATCATCGGTCTGATGGGGTCGGCCATGCTGACGGTTTTCCCCAATCTCCTCACTTCTACCGTCGATTCGCAGTACAGCTTGAATATTTATAACGCGGCGTCTTCGCCGCTGGCTCTCCGCGCCTCATTCATTGCCAACATCGTCGGCATGGCCGGCGTCATCGTGTACAGCACCTACGTTCACCGCACGTTCCGCGGCAAGGTTCGGATGGACGGCGGCCATTACTAGCGTGGCGCAAGAAACAGGACGAGCGGAAGCTAGCTGTCCCCGAGTGTTGCGGCGGCGTGAAGAAGGATGAGAAACAAAGAGAAAACCTGAACAGCTTACTGGGGCGCCTTTCGATGGCCGCCGCGTTGGATGCTGGAAAGTTGTTCAAAGGCGATTGCGACCCTGTCGCTCAAGACCTGAACAATCCGGAACGCGGCCTCCGGATGGGAGCCCAGGAAATGAAGGAAATCCTTGCCCGTGATGAAACCTGCCTGACAGGTGGCCGTTGCCTTAGCTGTTTCTTCGTGACACTTGCCGGAAACGGTGGCGCTTAATCCCAGAATATTGCCTGGCGTCGCAAGTCCCAAAACCAGTTCCCCTCCGTCGCCGTCCGTAATCGAAAGCTGCACGCCGCCCGCGTAAAGAAGATAGACTCCGGACGCCGGCTGCCCTTGCGCGAAGAACTTGTGTCCACTTGGGTAGATTTTCCTTGTCTCGATTCCCTCGATGGTGGCAAAAGCCGGCGAAGAGAGAATCCCGGTCTCCATGGTTTCAAGCGGTCTGTGAGAGATGTCTTTCATTGACTTTTTCTCCACTTGACCGCAGGCTACACGGGCCTCCAGGCGGTGGCAGTGATGCCTGTCACCGAGGGTAGTGCCTTTGTTCACAGGTTTTCCGCCTCCGCCGCAAAGTTTCCGCGAGAACGCGATGCTAGCCCCAATACTGTTCACTTAATGGAATTTGCGATATTCTTCTCCCATCAGTTTGAGAGGAGGACCGGAGATGGCCCGTGCCCTGGCTGAACTTGCAAAGGGTACCCGAGTTACCGATTACATGAGTCTCGGCGTTTTGACCAAGACGTTTCCCCTGCGTCAGGTGAACGCAGTGCTGGCGGCCCAGGGTCGGGCGAGCCGCCGGCAGCGCGAACTGCCGGCGCACGTGGTGGTCTACTATGTCATCGCCCTGGCGCTGTTCATGCAAGTTTCCTATCGCGAAGTGCTGCGCTGTTTGCTGGAAGGTCTGGCGTGGCTGCTGGGACCGGGACAGGCGGTGAAGATCACCGGCAAGTCGGGCATCTCGCAAGCGCGCAGCCGGCTGGGCTGGGAGGTCCTGCAGCAATTGCACGACGAGGTGGTGAAGCCCCTTACACCCCAGGAGCCTGGTACCGGCGCTGGTGTTTGGTGACCCTGGATGGCAGCACTCTGGACGTGGCCGATGAGCGGGAGAACGGGCAGGCCTTCGGTCGCCCCGGGGCCAGCCGTGGCGCGAGCGCCTACCCCCAGATGCGCTTCGTCTCGCTGGTGGAGAACGGTACCCACGTGCGGTTGGGGACACGCATGGCCGGCTATGCGACAGGGGAAGTCACCCTCGCGCAGGAGGTGATCTCGGCCCTGCGCCCGGGGATGCTGTGCCTGGCGGGCCGGAACTTTTTCGGCTTTGCCCTGTGGAATCGCGCCCGAGCCAGTGGGGCCGATCTGCTCTGGCGGGTGAAGAAAAATCTGCGCTTGCGGGCGGAGACGCTGCTGCCGGAGGGTTCCTACCTGAGCCGCATCTATCCGTCGGAGCGGGACTGGCGGCACCGGTCGAACGGCGTGGTCGTGCGAGTGATCGACTACCGGTTGGAGGGCATCGCCGGCGCCGAGCCGATCTACCGCCTGGTGACGACGATACTCGACCCGGCCGAAGCGCCGACCGGGGAATGGGCGGCTCTCTATCCTGAGCGGTGGGAAATCGAGACCGCTCTCGATGCATTGAAGACCCACCTGCGGGGAGCGAAGATCGTGCTGCGCAGCAAGACGCCGGACTTGGTCCGGCAAGAATTCTACGGGCTCTTGCTGGCGCACTTTGCCGTCCGGGGTTTGATGCACGAGGCGGCGCTCGAGGCGGGCGAAGATCCCGACCGGCTTTCTTTTGTCCATGCCGTCCGGGTGATTCGCCGCAAGCGGCCCCTGTACGCGGCTCTTCCCCCCTCGGGCGAAGAAGATGTTCCAGGAAGCGGTGCTGGCGGAAATCTTGCAGAAACGGGTCGTCTCAAGTCGAGGGCGCCGTAACCCAGGCGGGGTGAAGCGCAAGATCAGCAACTTCCCGCTGCGCTCGCGAATAGTTTGCCATGTTCGCGTCGAGATCTCAGAATCCATCAGAATCATAAAGTGAACAGTATTATTGATATCTGCATAAATAATGCAACGGGGCTAGGACAAAAAATTAGGTAGATCGGATTCGAGGATGCAGCCACGGAGTTTGTCTGGGGAAGTTCGAATGCCGTTGATCGAACGGATGATGTCGTC
>JAKASH010000566.1 GCA_021828225.1 Acidobacteriota bacterium
TGTTATCAGCGCCCGTTATCGAATTCGTAAACCGTAGGCCGTGGGTTCGATTCCCTCCGCCGGCTCCAATGGTTTCAACACATTAGCATCGCACTGAAATAGGGACTGCGTGGAGCAACGGTGTAAAAATTCGCAGGTCTATCGTAGCAGCGCGGAAAGACAGTGCTGGGACGCAGTTGCCTTGTGCACCCAGCCGCAACCATGACGCAACCGGGGCCGAATATGTCCCGTGCCAATGAATCGTCCGGATCTCATTCATGGGATATCGATCGGGGATCAGGGCTGATTCCGCTGGAAATAGCTCCGCAATTATTGCCAGTGCGTGCCAATGCCGAATTCTTCCGAGCGGCTAACGGTTGTTTAGAGTGGCAGGATAACGTTGCGCCCATGCTACCCGAACAAATAAAAAGCCGACCAGCCAAGCAGTCCCCCTTGGGAAGGCATCACTCGCAGTCGAGACAAGAACCTCGAAGATAAGCTTGGAGCCGTCATTAGCTCGCTTGGAAATTACGGCCTCTGCTCCCAGATCGAACAAAAGTCGTGCTTTCCCTCGGCTTCCCCCCGCTAATTCCACCTCCGAGACTCACTTTGATTCGCAACTGTTGGCTCAGATCAATTCTCAGCCAAAGAAGCCACTTGGCACCATGAACAAGGACGAAGCTATTCAAAAGTCCAACCTGTTCTGGACCAAAGAAGAGACGCAGAGCGACTACAAGAACTTCCCTGGTCTCGGACCTTTTCCGTTCACGAAAGCACCGGAAGGCACCTATTTCATTGGCGGGGGCGTCATGGACCCCGAGATGCACTTAGTGAAGGAAACCTGGATTGACGGGTGTTTTGCGTTGAGCGGAGAGAGGGGAGCCCGTTGCTACTATGACGCTGGGGGCATCGCTGGCTCGGGGATAGTACGGGTTGTGTTCTTGCTCGGGAAGCATCGTTACGCCTCCATCCACATCCTGTGGGAAGGGAGCGATACGGACAAAACGCTTTCCAGCTTCAGGTTCATCGAGCCAGAGGAAGACTGGACGGCGGGGGCTGGGAGGTTCTTGCTGGTGTCGGCCCATTGTTGGCCGTTGCGAAGTTACATGATCCGGTGGTCCTTCCACAAGCAGATATCAAGCAGTGCTGAGATATCAGCGACACGGGAACAATCCACGCATTCACTTTCGCGTAGTGCGCGCAAAGCAGAGAGAAACGCACTGACCACTTCCCGTTGCTCAGTGAGATTAGCGCCGGGAATCGTCGAGGTTCCCTGTACGCGGCGGCGCGCGCGGCTGGCGAGCTGCCTTGCTGCTTCCTGCGTCCGCCCCACGACAGGAGCGATTTCTTCAAAAGGTATGGCAAACATGTCATGCAACACGAAGGTGACCCGCTCGGCTGGCGTAAGCCTTTCGAGAACCAGCAGCAGTGCAAGGCCAACGGAATCGGCCAGAAGCACTTCCTGTTCGGGGTCCCTCCTGGGCCCGCGGGTGGCTGTCGGCTCAATGTCCTGCGCATCGATCGACTCTTCCCGGCGTGACCTGCGTGAGCGGAGGATGTCCAGGCACACCCGTGCGACGACGGTAGTCAGCCATCCGCCAAGGTTGTCGATGCTGCCATCGTCTGACCGGCTGAGCCGCAACCAGGCTTCCTGAATGGCGTCGTCGGCGTCATTGAGTGAGCCGAGCATCCGATAGGCCACAGCCCGCAAATGCCCCCGCTGCTCTTCGAATCGCTCCGCCAGCCATGCCCTTCCGTCCATCGGTCACATCTCCTCGTCCCCCACCGTCATAGTGGTGACGTACGAAAACTTCATTATGTGACATGGAGATTGACCATGATGCAAGCATTTACAAAAAACCCGGAAATGAAGCGCGATTTCCTCTTCGACTTCGCAACCATGCCAGCCCGGGAACGGTACAAGCTTATGCTATCGACGATTGTTCCGCGTCCCATTGCCTGGATTGTGACTCTGGACCTTGAGGGCCAACCGAACGCCGCACCCTTTTCCTTTTTTAATGCCTTTGCCACTGATCCTCCGGTCGTGGGTATCGGCATGGGCAGTCATGACCCCGGGCGCCCGAAGGACACGCGACGCAATATCCTTGATAGCGGGGAGTTCGTGGTTAACCTCGTTTCTGAAGATATGACGGAAGCGATGAACATCTCGGCTATCCCCTTTGAACCTGGCATTAACGAACTTTCTGTGGCCCGAGTAGAGACACGCCCCTCCGTCCACATCAAGCCACCGCGCATCGATCGACCCTGCAAAACACTACATTGACACGCCAAGATTGAGGCTGATTGGCCGCATGCACAGTGGCTGGTACACGCGAACTTCGGACCTCTTTCAATTGCAACGAATTCCCCAGGCTGACTGGCAGGCCTACAGAGAGAACACAACTCAAACGTAGTTCCCTTTATGGGTTTGAAGTAAACAAGCCCTACGTCGTTCAAGACAACCCATTTCAACAGGGCAAAAGTCGGGCACGTTTGTCCGTTCGTCACAACTCCTTGCTCCGATCCGCCATGGTTGTGAGGGGCGAAAAATACTTTAAATGACAAGGAGGTTGACGATTATGCAAGCACGAATGAAAAACCCAGCAATGATAATTCAAGGCGCGGTGGAATCCCTGCAAGCCCTTGCGAAGGTCGTTGAGCAGAGCGCTGTTCCCGCGCGGACTCTTGGCCTGGTCCACCTGCGAGCGAGCCAGATCAATGGTTGCAGCGTCTGAGTTGATCTGGCTTTCCGCTTCAGGAAGGGGGATGACACCGACGAGCGACTGTTTGCGGTAGCGGCCTGGCGGGATGCACCCTGTTTCACCGACGCCGAACGCGCCGTGCTGGCGCTCACCGAGGCCGTTACGCGGTTGAGCGATCGTCCAGATCCTGTGCCGGAAAAAATCTGGAACGAGGCCGCTCGGCACTACAATGAGTCAGAGCTTGCAACGCTGGTCCTCTGGATCTCCATAACCAATGTCTGGAACCGGTTGAACGTGTCCACCAGGCAGATAGCCGGTGAGTGGGCCAAATCGGCGGAGGCACGGAAATGGGTGGAAAAAGCCGCCAGCACGCGGCAGAAAGCAACGGGCGCTGCGGTGTGACCGGAGGAGTATCGTAACGGGCAGAGTGAGGCTGCGTGAAGCGCGCAGCCTCGTGCCCCTTTCCTGCTCCTTCGTCTGCAGTTGCTTGTTATCGACCTTGTGCTTCTGACAGGATCCGAGTGCTTCTCTCCTGAATGACGCCGAGGATCAAGTCAAAAACGGGCGATGTAACTTTCTCTTTCTTCAGTTCGGCATCGAGTTTCGTAGC
>JAKASH010000567.1 GCA_021828225.1 Acidobacteriota bacterium
CCCTGGAACAGCGCCTGAACGCCGACACCAGCGATCACGCGGGGCCGGAACGGCCTTGCTCCTGCGGCGGCGCGGCCCACTATCGTGGCCGTCACGAGAAGACGTTTGAAAGCGCCCTGGGACCCCTGCGGCTGGAGCGCGCCTACTACTACTGTGAGCGATGCCAGAGCGGATTCTGCCCGCGCGATCGCGCCCTGGGTCTGACCTTGTCTTCGCTCACCCCTGGGGTGCTGCGGATGACGGCGAGCGCGGCCGCCGTGGGGAGCTTTGAGGAAGGAAGCGACTTGCTGCAGGAGTTGGCCGGAGTGGAAGTCAGCGCCAAGCAAGTCGAACGCGTGGCGGAGGCGTTGGGGAGCGAGATCGCGGCCGATGAACGCCAGTCGGTGGAAAAGACGGCCCCGCCCACTCCCACCCTGTATCTGGGGATGGATGGCACCGGCGTGCCGATGCGCGCCCCGGAACTGGCCGGTCGCACGGGCAAGCAAGCGGACGGCTCCGCCAAAACCCGCGAGGCCAAGTTGGTCACCGTCTGGACGGCGGAAGCGCGCGACAAGGAAGGCAAGCCGGCCCGCGATCCGGGATCGGTCACCTATTCCGCCGCGATTGAAAGCGCGGCCACTCCGGACACCAGCCCGGAGCTTTCCCCCTTCGCGGCGCGCGTGCTGCGCGAGGCGACCCGGCGAGGTTTTACCGAAGCGGCCCGCCGCGTGGTGTTGGGCGATGGTTCGCCTTGGATCTGGAACACCGCGAGCGAATTGTTTCCCGGCACCACTCAGATTCTCGACCGCTTTCATGCCAAAGAGCATCTGAGCGCCGTGGGCAACGCGCTCTTCAGCAAGAGCGAAGCGGGCAAGCCATGGATTCAGCAGCGCTATGATGAACTCGATGAGGGACGCATGAGTTCTCTCGTCGGAGCGTTGCATCCCTACGCAGGCCATCACAAGGAGGCGCGGGACTGTATCCACTACCTCTGGACCAATCGCCAGCGGATGCGCTACCCAAAGCTTCATCAGCAAGGCTTCTGCACCTCGACCGGCGTGGTGGAGGCGGGATGTAAGGTCGTGATCGGCACCCGACTGAAGCGGGCCGGGATGCACTGGACGGTCCGAGGGGCAAATGCGATCATTGCCCTTCGCTGCAGTAGGCTCAGTGGACGCTTTGAGGATTTCTGGGCGCGCCGCTCAGATCGAATGAAGGCAGCCGCATGACTTCATCTCACAAATCTGACGTGCGCCCATGCGCGCGTAGTGGACATCCCTTCTGGCTGTGCCTGGGAATACACTCCGCGAGATTTTCCGACGCAATCCTCATTTCATAGAAAGGCGCCCGAGCGTCACGAACCTACGTGGCGAGTGTAAAGCCTCCGAAAGAAGAACCGCCTGCCGTTTTGAAGAAAGGAAAGCAGGATGGCTTATAGAGCGTGGCGCATTCGATAAAGGAAGTTGGTGATCGTATACGTGACTCCCATCCGCAGGACGAAAGGGTCGCTGACGGCCGAAAGTCCGAACTCCGGTTCCAGGCGGAAGGTCCAATGGGGCGAAAGCGCGTAGGTGAAGAGCGGACCCAGGTACTGCTGCTCCCGGGGCCAGTAAAAACCGAACTGGCTGTCGTTCCCCAGCCCGCCAGCCATTTCCAGACCGTAGCCGAGGCGTTGCCGGGAGAGAGCAGCCGGAGCTGCCATGGTCTTCATTTTCATCCGGCCGCCCATGCCGTTCATGCCGGTCCACGCCGGCTGCCGGGACACTCCCCAGACGTAGCCGAAATCGTTGTTGTAATTCTGGAGGTCGGTTTCTGAGATGAAGTTGAAGGTGGCATCGTACTGGCCCCAGTCGTGATAGACAATCACCCGCTGTTCAAAGGTGTGCGCCGGAGTGCGCCGCGCCACATCCAGCGGAATGGTGAGGTCCGAGGTGCCGAAGCCGCTGATTTCCATCTTGTACAACGCCGCCTGGTTGACATCCTCATACTCGCCGTAGAGAGTCAGGTTCAGCAGACGATCGTGCGGGAACAGCTTGAAATAGGTACTGAATCGCACGCCGCCGAAGGTTGCGGGCAGGCCACCGATTTTCTGGCCCTCGGCCATGAAGCCCGCTGTCCAGCGGTCTGTAATGCCGTATTCCGCCATGCCCATGTAGGTAAGATAATCTGGCCCGGTGTGTGCCAACTGGTAATCGGGCAGCAGCATCAGCATCAGGCTGCCTTTCGGCACCGGAGTGTTGATGGCGGTGAAGTAGGGATCCATCTGCTGCGCGCACAAGGGCATGACGCCGATGAATGTGAACGCTAGAAAACAGAATGCAACTGCTCGTTTCAAAGACAGACGTGGCGCTTTCTTCCTCATGAATCCAAAGAAAAAGACGTGCTGATGATCTTCCAGGTTAATAGCTTCCCTTCGATAACTGTCACTCATTTCCTGACTCCTTTTTCTGCCGATCCTGCATTGGACGGCTCTGCGCCGTGGTCCATTCCCGGCATGGCAGCGGCTGATTCCTTCATTTCGTTGAGATAGCTGACCAGCGTCCAGATTTGGTCGTCATTCAACTCCCCAACCCACGCCGGCATGCCCGTCCACCGGACGCCGTGCTTGATGACGTAGTAATTCTCGAATTCCTCCATGTCCGTTGGCTTCTTTGAAAATTGGGGCGCCGGCGGATAGAGGCGGACCCGCCATGCGGTTTCCGACTTGCCCATTGCCCCGTGGCATTTGGCACAGTACGTCCCGTAGAGCTTCGCTCCCTCGCTCAGTGCCGATGCCGTCGGCTGGATGGGATCTTTCGTTTTGGGAGCGTAGCGGTCGAGCGCCGCATCCAGGGCCTCCATCGCATGTTTTTTCTCGAACGAGGAAATCGGGATGTCCGCGCGAGGATCCACATACCCTTGCTCCACATACATGAGGACGCCCATTCCCATGGCGAACGCGGCCACGATGGCGAGTGCGAGCCCCGTCGCTATTCCTAAGACGAATTTCTTCATGTCAGTCTCCTCCTCTCTTCTCTTCTGGATTGATTTACGCCCCGCTGCGTCCCTGCCGAGCCGTGCTATGTTCGTCAGCCGCCTGGAGAGACAGGAATCATGGGAACTGGGCCGCCAGCGTGCATGGCTAGTCCGCCGCAGGCACGGGCCGGCCTCGTTCCAGATCTTTCCGTTTAGGTGCGGGCCCGCGCTATGCGCCGCGAGCAGCCGCGACTTTACCCATTGCGCGTGAGCCCATAGGATGGAATGGCGCTAGATGCGAAGGAGTGATTGCTTTTGACAGATCGTCCGCCCCGTTCTAACTCCAGGAGG
>JAKASH010000568.1 GCA_021828225.1 Acidobacteriota bacterium
CCGGGTCCTTCAGTGAACCCGCCTGCGGAGCCTGCTTGCGCCATCGCCAAACCGCTGAACAGAACTACAACCGCCGCGGTGCTGAATAGCTTCTTAATCATCTTGTACCTCCCTCCTGTGGAAGTTTTGAACTTTGAGGTTCACAGCCAGAGGTCAGCGAAACAGCCATAGCGCGGTTAAACCTTACTGCTGTTTCAAGCTTGATCTCCATTCCAGCTCTGACCTCCTGCTGATATTGTGAGCCAGAACGTCTGTCACGAAGTTAAAGCCTATGTAAATTCCGCAGTTGTTTTCAGTGGGCGGCGCTGCAGGGCTTGCTTTCGAAGCTGGCCGCGGGCCTTGCGTCTTTGCCCTCGGCAGAAGCGTGGATCAGGAAGGTTGTCCAACGAACTTGTAGCCGAGGCCGCGAACAGTGAGGAAGTGACGAGGGTTCTGAGGATCCTCCTCCAGTTTCTGGCGCAACATCCAGATGTGAGCGTCCACTGTGCGCGTCAGAGTTCCGCCGTCATAGCCCCAAACCTGACTGAGGAGTTGCTCACGTGAAAGGGTCGTTCCCTGCTGCTGGATAAAATAGGACAGCAATTCGAACTCCCGCGCTGACATCTCGACGGATTTCCCGTCACGCCGCACGGTGGTGCTGCGAAAGTCAACCATCACGGGGCCGAACTGGAAAGTGGACTCTCGGTTATTCCCGTGCGGCGAAGAAGCCCTGCGCAGCAGAGCTTCCACTCGGGCCAGCAATTCGGAGGGCTCAAAGGGTTTCGCAAGGTAATCATCGGCGCCGAGTTTAAGACCAGAGACTTTATCCTCGACCTGGTTTCGAGCTGTCAGCATGATAATCGGCGTATCAATCGCGCGCCGCCGCAGCGTGCGGCAGATTTCAAACCCGTCTTTGCGGGGCAGCATAACATCCAGGATGATCAGGTCGTAGTTCCCCGCCTGCGCACGATCGAGGGCGTCCTGGCCATCCTGCACGCTCTCAACCTGGAAGCCCTCGCTCGTCAACAGATCGGTGAGCGTCAACACCAAATTGGTTTCATCTTCCACCAACAGGAGCCGCGCTGGAATAAAAGATCTTCGCTTCATGCCTGCATGACCGCTCGCAAGGGGTCCGGCGGAACAGGCCGACCGTTCAAACCGCCTCCCGCTCAATCTCTGAAATAGCGGGCAGATGGAGGGTAAAGCGCGTCCCTTTTCCATTTTGACTCTCCACGCTTACCCGCCCGCCGTGCGCTTCAATGTGGCGCTTCACAATGCTTAATCCCAGCCCGGTTCCTGAAACCGTCGAAGCCAGCATTCGTCGCCCGCGATAGAAGGGCTCAAAGAGGTGAGGCATGTCCGCCGCATCAATGCCGGGCCCGTGATCCTCCACCGAAATCTGCACTTCGAAATGGTCGCCTTCCCGCACTGGCGCTGCAGTGACCGAGAGCCATTTCCCGGCGCCGGCGTACTTGATGGCATTCGCGAAAAGGTTCTTCACCGCGCTTTCAACCGAAGGAGCTTCGGCCAGCACCAGTGGCAGATCCTCGTCAACTCTTTTCTCGATCTGCCATCCCCCATCTCGAAAGGCCGGTCCGTATTCGGCAAGCACGCGGTCGATGATTCCAGAAACGTGGGTCGGAACCAGTTCGTAGCGCTTCCCGCCCGATTGAATCCCGGCATAACTCATCACCTGCTCGATCATATCGGTAAGGCGGCGCGCTTCATTCTGCACAAGCGTGCCGTATTCCTGTACGCGGCTCGGCTTTCGAACAACCCCGCTGGCGAGATTGAAGCCGGCCGACTGGATCGAGGCAAGCGGCGTGCGGAACTCGTGCGAAACGCCAGCAACGAATTCCATCTCCCGCCGCGCAAGCTCCCGCGCGCGGTGCGTCGTTATCAGCAGCGAACCCATGCTGAAGGCCAGCAGGAAAAGAACTCCAAAGCCCAGCGCCAGATTCCGGCGCCGTGTCCGGGCGACCACGGCATCAATGGAACCCACCTTGTTCTTGGCAACCAGAATCCATGCATCTGCCACCGGAAAACGATTCCCGGCGAACAGGCGAGGCGGAAATTTCTCCGGAGCCTGCGGAGGAATGATGGAGACCGAAACATCCGCTCGATCGTGTGCTCGAGCGCGAGTAGAAAATCCCCAGGCGCGGGCACGAAAAAGAGGACCATGCCCCCCATATGAGGCAAAAAGCACAGCCTCGGCATCCGGCGAGGAGAGTAACGACGACGTTACATCCGGCTCGGAGCCATAAACCACCCGGGGGGGATCGCCCGTCAGGACTGCAACCCGGTAGTGGGCAAGACCTGCCGCGCCAAAACTCTGTTCGATAAATCGTGGCATCAACTGTTGCTTGAGATAATTAAGGTTGAGTTCAAGGAAACACCAGCCGCGCAACCGTTCTGGAAACGGAAAATGCATCGCCAGCATAGGAAATTTCATGCTGTCCGGCCGCTGGCCTGTAGTTCCACGTTCTACGCGCGCTGTAAACGTTCCGGAGGGCAAAGGCAAATCTGCCGGGCCATGCGGGCCTCGCCACGGGCCAAATCCACGGCCGTGGCCGCCGGATTCAAGCAGAGGTACCACGACTACCGGGTGGCCCCCATCCACAGCAAAGGGAAACCCATTCGCACGGAAAACAAAATCTTGTCCGCCTTCGCGAGTGTTGATTCTCTCGACTCTAGGGCGGAAGTTGCGGAGAGATTCAGGCCATGGCTCCTGCTTGAACCGTCCAGTCCTGGGATCGAGGGTGCGAAACTGCATCTTCCCATCGGCGCCCAGGGTCGCCACGCTGAGTGTTGACACCAGCGCGCCGTCGGTGTCATTGATTCGCCACTGCGAATAGAAGCTCGCGAGGTATTCGTCAAGCGCCGCAGTGCTACCTGCTCTTGGGATGGGATGGAACGTGGCACGGACTTCCAGGAGTGTCGCGATGAATTCTCCCCGGAAGCTGCGCATGGCCGCGCGGAGAAATTCGAACTGCTGCTCACGGTCTGCGACGCTGGCGCGGTTGATTGTACGATAGAGTAACCCTCCGGCCAGCAAAATCCCCACTGCGAACGCGACTATGATCAGGAGCGGATAGGTCGATTTGGATCGTTTCCAATTCACTCAATTGAATTATATAACGCGTTGAGGCGCTCGGACCGCCCCGCGTGCGGTGGCAAAGACAACTTTACAGGGATTTTACATCCCAGCTTCCGGCAGACTTTACACAGGCTTATTGATGTCTGCATAAATGATGCAACGCCTTAGGACAAGAAAGTACAAAGTTTGAATCCATTCAGGTC
>JAKASH010000569.1 GCA_021828225.1 Acidobacteriota bacterium
GCTCCAGTTGTGGTCGTCAAATTCGAGATAGCCCCCGTAGGTGTAGCCGGGCGTATTGGCGGCGAAGTCCCAGGCGCCGTTCTGGTCGGCGGTCCAGTTCATAAACTGCGAGTGGTCGTCATTGGCAAAGGCGTTGTGGTCGAAGAAATCGGCCAGGCTGAATTTGCCGAAATAGATTTCAAGCCGGCGCGCAGGTAGAGAGGAAGCGAGTTCGAGGTTGGAAGGCGTGTTCTCAACTTCGCCGCCACCCAGCGGCACAATATAGTGCAGCAGGAAGCGCGACATGTAAGTGTGCACCGCGCCTGCCCCCGGCGAAGGCGCGCGCTGAGCGTCAAGGTCCGGGAAACCGGCCATGCCGACAACGCCGCTCAGTCCTCCGCCCCGGACGTCCTCAAGATCGAAGAGCACTTCAAAGTTGCGGGTGACGCGAGCCCCGGTGAAGAGGTCCTCGATGCTGGTGACGTCATCGTCCGGATAGTTTTGAAAACTGTGGGCACCCGAATACAGGGCGTGGAAAGGCCCGTGGCCCTGCGCGATAAGGTTAATCTGGCCGCCGGCCCAGAAACGTCCGGAGAGATCGGAAAGGGCCTGCGACTTTTGCGTGGGATTCCGGCCCTGCGAATTGACCAGAGAGCCCTGGCCTCCCACTTGGGCCGGGCGCGCATTGAAACCCAGTCGTGCGCTGTCTGCGAGCGGTTTGCGGACGGCCGAGCGGCACGCGGAGATCGGAGGGATCGAGTGGTGCGAGGCAGAAGCAGCCGGCTTCGCTTGACATGGAGCAGCCTGGGCTTTGTGGCGAAGGTGCGACGCCTTGGAGGGAGGCTTCGTGAGAGGCGCCTGCCCTGCGGCCGGGACCGCAAGCAGTCCCAGCGCAAGCACCGACACAGCAATTCTGGAGCGCACCATGTACATACCTCCGAAAGCATCCCGATGAGCTTTTCGCCGTTGAGTTCGCAGAAAAAACTCACTCGGCTTATGTAACATTGCCCTGCTTGAGAGAGCGCGTGACCTTAAAAGGACGATCGGCGGAGCGAGGTGCATTGCGAACTTCCGAAAAATCTGATGCAAAGCCGCCGCAACCGCAAACCAATTGTTCACGGCCAGCGCCGAATCCATGCGGAATCAATTCCTCTTCTGAAGGCCCCAGTTTACGGATGCTTCGGCCCCTTACAATCCGATGCTGTTTCCAACTTCAACTGATGCACGATCGTACTGCCGGGGTGCAAGAAAACTTTTGGGCGTACAATATCCGCAGGTCGCATGCGGCGCGAATCTGCTTTGACACGCGGCCGCGCCACGAAAGACCCCATTGCCAACCATGGAATGTTTGCCATACAATGGCGAGTCAACGGAAAAGACCCTTTCATCGAGTTGTCATTCAGAGGGAGTCACGTCATCATGGGAAAAATTTCGAAGTATTTTACGTATCGCGGCGGCGAGGGCCAGTGGTCGTGGTTGCTGCACCGCATCACGGGGATCGGCGTTTTTGTCTTTCTCCTGGCGCATATCCTCGATACTGCGGTCATCGGCTGGGGCCCCAAAGCTTATAACGAGGTTATGGGTTTCTACAGGAACCCCGTGGCTCTGACGGGAGAAGTGATTCTGGCCGGGGCCGTGCTCTACCACGCCCTGAATGGCATTCGGATTATCATCATCGACTTTTGGCCGGAATCCACGCTGGCGCAGAAGAAGCTTTTTTACGGCGTGGTTGTGGCTTTTCTTGTGATTTTTGTGCCCGCGGCAATTTACATGTTCTGGGCAGCGAAGTAGGGAGGAACGGATGAACGGAGCGGGACGGCCAAGGCCGCAAGGCGGTTTAGATCTGATGGCATGGATTTTCATGCGCGTATCGGGCGTCGTATTGTTGTTCATGGTCCTGATACATCTGGTCATCATGCACATCATCAACAACGTCGAAGTGATTAATTACCATTTTGTTGCACAACGATATGCCACGCCCTTCTGGAGAACTTATGATGTGGTGATGCTGTGGCTGGCGCTGATCCACGGGGTGAACGGCGTGCGGGTGATGATTGACGATTACGTAGGGTCGCGCGGCTGGCGTGTGGTTTCGCTTGCCTCGCTCTACGTACTGGGGTTCATCTTCCTGGCGCTGGGTTCTCTGGTGATTTTAACGTTTAATCCTGCGAGGCCGTTTTAAGGCGTGGCTGAGCTAAGCAAGGAACTGAGGTTTGACGGATGGTCCATCGTTATGATGCTTTGATTATCGGGGCAGGCGGAGCCGGCTTGATGGCTGCACTGCAACTCTCTTCCCACGGCCGCGTGGCTGTGATCAGCAAGCTTTATCCGACGCGCTCCCACACGGGCGCCGCCCAGGGAGGCATCGGTGCCGCGCTGGGGAATCACGAAGAGGACCACTGGGAATGGCACATGTTCGATACGGTCAAGGGAAGTGATTACCTGGCCGACCAGGACGCGGTGGAGATTCTCTGCCGCGAAGCCATTGAAACAGTGTATGACCTGGAACACTGGGGACTGCCCTTCAGCCGCACGCCGGAAGGAAAGATTGCCCAACGGCCTTTTGGCGGCCACACACGGGATTTTGGCAAGGCCCCCGTGCGTCGATCGTGCTACGCCGCCGACCGTACCGGCCACATGATTCTCCAGACGATGTACCAGCAGTGCCTGAAGAATGAGGTGCACTTCTACGACGAGTACCATGTGCTGGATCTCCTGATCGAACAGGGGCGGTGCGCCGGCGTGGTGGCGCTGTGCCTGGCAACCGGCGAACTGCACACGTTTCGGGCCAAAGCGGTGGTTTTCGCAACCGGGGGATGCGGCAGGATCTTCAGCGTTACCTCCAACGCCCACGCCCTGACCGGCGACGGAATGGCGGTGGTGCTCCGCCGGGGAATTCCGCTGGAGGACCTGGAGTTTTTCCAGTTCCACCCGACCGGCATTTACAAGATGGGAATCCTGCTGAGCGAGGCCGCGCGTGGCGAGGGCTCCATCCTGAGAAACAAGGACGGCGAGCGCTTCATGGAGCGCTATGCGCCGTCGCTGCTGGACCTGGCTCCTCGCGACATGGTCTCGCGCGCCATTTACCGGGAAATCCGCGATGGGCGTGGCATTGGCGGGAAAAACTACGTCCACCTCGATATGACGCACCTGGGACGCGAAGTGCTGGACCTGAAGCTGCCCGACATTACGGATTTTGTCAGGACCTACCTGGGGATTGAGCCGGCCAAGGAACTGATTCCGGTGCAGCCGACCGCGCACTACGCGATGGGAGGCATCCCGACTGACAATGATGGC
>JAKASH010000570.1 GCA_021828225.1 Acidobacteriota bacterium
CGCCCCCACGTCCAGGACTCGGTCTTCGGGCCGGGGCCTGAAAACTTGTTCGAGCAGCTCGAATTTCTTCCGCCTCGACCTTCGGCTCAAGCGCCGCAAGGCTTCCTTGGTAAACGACAGACTCATGGTCGAATTCTTCGATCCCGCTTCTCCTCGCGCCTGAGCCGCCAGTTACTGCCTCGGTTTAACTCCCGTGGCGAAGAATGCCGGCGAGAAGGAGCGCGTATGAAGTCGCCAGGGTGAGAGCCGGCAGAGCAGTGAAACGCCCGCGCTGCTCAGTCGCACGCACCAGTACGTGAATGACCGTTGCCACCGCGGCCAAGCTTCCACGCCTGTCCACTGGACGGTGCGGCCAATATGAACGAAAAACGATCCAAGATAGCCGCTGCGAACTTCGGTCAGGCCAAGGCTTCTAAGGGTTCGGGCTAGGTCCTCCGGCCCAAACACGACGTGCCGCGCCCACAAAGGGGGCGCGAGCCGCCGGTAGATTCTGCCCTGCATCCCCTGGAGGTTGGGAACAGTCAGAAGCAGGTGTCCGCCCGGCTTGACCAGCCGGAGGTGCGCCGCAACCGCGGCTCGCAGATCCTCAAAATGTTCAATGACGCCTGCCGAATAGACAACCTCGAAGGTCTCTCCGGCAAGCGAAGACTTGAAGAGGTTTTCACACACCACGCCTCCGCCCACACCTTGCAGGCGCAGATTCGCCTGCAACAAGCGGCAGCCCATCAGCGAAAAGTCGGCGCCCACCACGGGATTGCCGAGCTTCCAGCGCAAATACGGAAGAAGCCTTGATCCTCCAGCGCCGACCTCGATAATCCGCGCGGTCCTGCCGGCTGCCGCGCGACGAATCAATTCAACGGTCTCATAGTCCTGGTCACGGTAGAGCCACCGCAGGCGTTGGGGACGCTGCGTACTCCACCAGTGTTCTTCCCAATATGCTGCATCGGTGAGGGGGTTCATCGGCTTTCGACGCGTTGCCACAGCGACAGAACTTGAGAAATTTTGATCGCCCGTAGAGAGACCAGGGTAGCGATAAAAGCGACCGTTCCTGCGCTACAAGTCTCGAATAAAAAGAGGAAATTCTCCCCTCCGCTCGAGGGGGGGACCATTTCCGACCGCAGGGCCCAAACCAGCAGCGCCGACACGGCCGCTCCCGCCAGAATCTTAAGAAAATACGCCGCCAGGATTCTGTCCAGACTCTGCCTCAAGCCGCCGACGTTCCGTCCGTAGGCCATTCCGCAAGCCGCGGCAAGGCTCGTCAACAAAGCCAACGGGATACCGGCGGCTTGCCAATGAAATATCCCGACGTAGAGCAGATCCAAGGCAACGTTGAGCCCGTATTGAAGGATTGCCAAGCGCAAAAACACCGCAGCCTCGTTTCGAGCAAAAAGATAAAAGTTCAACACACGCAGCGTTGCGTAGAGGAGCATGCTGAGGCTGTAGCAAAAAAACACCTGCGTCATCAGCGAGGTGGCCTGAGGCGTGAAGTTGCCCCGCTCGAAAATGAGCCGGATGATGTTGGGGGTGAGCAGCAGGCAGAAAACCATGGCGGGGGAAATCGTGACCAGCCCTATTTCAACCACATTGCGGAGCGCGCGGCGCACCTCTTCCGCCTCCTGCCGGGCATAAGCGCGCGCCAGGGTTGGCAGCGCCGCCGTCCCCAGGCTTCCTGCCAGAACTTCCACCAACGTGGACATGATTTTCATGCCATAGGCCAGGGCGGTCAGCGTTCCGGGAGGAAGGAAAGAGGCGATCATGCGCTCTACGACCACCAGCGCTTGCCATCCGAGCGCGGCGGTCAGTTGCGCCGCGCCCGCTCCGCGCAGATTTCGGAACGCTTCGCCCGACACGGCCAGCGTCAGCGAATAACGCACCGGAAACGAGGCGACCAGTTGAGCGCCGAGAATTCCGAGCTGCACGAGGTAGCCGGCAAGGTAACCGAAGACGATACTGTAGAATCCGAAACGGTGAAAAGTGAGGAGAATGCTGGCAATGACCGTGACGTTGCGAAAGAAATTGCCGGAGGCGGGAATCGCAAAACGACGCTGGCTGAGGAGAAACGACCGAATGGCTTCCGCCAGTCCCGCCGGCAGGAGAATCAGAAAGAGCCAGCGGCAGAGTTGGGAGGCGATCCGGGTCTCCTGCTGGGTGAAGCCCGGTGCCAGACCGCGGATGAGCCACGGAGCCGCGAGCGCGCCCAAAGCTGCGACCCCGGCCATTCCGAGGAAAATGACATTCAGCGCATAGCTGAACCCCTGCCAGAGCTCCCGAGGACTTTGCCGCTCCTCCAGGGAAGAGAAAAACGGGACGAGCGAAAATTGTCCCGTCGCCTTGAGGAGATTGGTGAGAATGTAGGGAATGGTGAAAGCGGCGTAAAACGTATCAGAGCTTCTCGATAGGCCGAGACGCGCGGCAATGCTGGTTTCGACCAAGATGCCGGTGAGGCTGCCGAGGAAGGAAAAAGTTCCCACCACCATCGAGCTTCGAACCATCTGTCGCTTGCCTTGCATCCTGGGAGCGTCCTGGGCCGCAGGCCGGAAACCTTCAACTCCACGCGCCGAGTGAAGCGTCGCCTTGACGCTTTTCGATTTGTTCGACGATAAATGGCGTGGCCGCCACGAATAGATACAGCATGAGGACGGGTGAAGTTCCGAAGTTGAATTCAAAAAAGCCCTCGGTCATGAGCGCCAGCCAGCCCCCTAGCGCGCCGTCAATCATCCATCCCCCGGTGGGGCACGATTTTCGGACCTCGAGGGTTTTCACCGCCACCGCGAACATCAACCAAAGCCAGATCGCGAGGCAAGGAAGCCCTCGTTCCGCTGCGAATTGCACGTAATCGCTGTGCAAGTGGCCGTGATAACCACGAGCCGGCGATTTGCCAGGCGGCAAGTATAAGTCGTAAACCTCGGGGATCGTGTTTGGCCCCACGCCGAGCAGCGGATGCTTACGCATCATCCGCAGGCCCACACCCCACATTTCAAAACGCATGGCGATGGAGGGGTCGCGGCTGGGATGAAGCACCGACCGCACACGATCCCGAGCCACCTGCGGCAGGAGCAGGTAGCCGACGAGCAAGAGAACCGGAATCCCCCAAAGCAGCCGCGGCTTGTATCGTGCAACCAGATAAATGACCGCGACAAAAACTCCCAACCAGACTCCGCGCGTCATGTTCAGAACGATTGCAACCGTCATGAGCGCCGCGATAGCCCACCCCACCCACTGCCGGCGGCTGCGAAAAAGCAGGAAGGCCGCCAGCATGCTC
>JAKASH010000571.1 GCA_021828225.1 Acidobacteriota bacterium
TCCGGGAAGGGTCTTTTGATCTGCCACAATTTGCGGCATACCCGAAGCCGCCGACGGCGGGAACTTACTGGCGGACGGTTCGCTACCTTCGGTCGTCCCAAATAGTTTGGCTTGCAGGGCAACGATTGCGCCGGTGGGTACGCTTAAATCCTAATCCGAATGCGGCGCAAGTCGGCTTGCGGACTTTCCCTCAAAAACAAGCTTTCCCGGAATGGCAACCTGCTATTGCCCGCAGAATGATCGAGACTGGCAGGTTTAGCCTGCTTAACGTGGCTGGCGGTGATGGGAAAAGGATTCCGTGGTCCAACAACGAGCTTCCGCGACTTTGGGTTTATCACCTCAATTACTGTGATTTTTTGAACTTAAACCTCAGTCGAGCCGAAGACCGTCCGATCTTGCGTAAAGCGCTGCTGATTATGGCGGATTGGTGCGAGCAGAATTCGACCGGCCAAGAAGCGGGCTGGGAACCCTACCCGCTTTCGCTGCGGATCGTCAACTGGTTGAAGTTCTTCCTGCGGAACGGCGCTGGCCTGGATGAATTCGGGGAAGAAGTGGTGATATCCAAGCTGCTCGCCAGCTTGCGCTGCCAGGCTCTTTTGCTTGAACGCAAATTGGAATTCCATTTGAGGGCTAACCACCTGCTGAAAAATATCAAAGCGCTGATGTTTGCCAGCGCTCTCCTTGAAACCCGCGAATGCGGGCGCTGGTGGGGAAAAGGAACAGCGCTGCTTAAGGAACAACTCGCGGAGCAAATCCTGGCGGATGGCGGCCATTTTGAGCGGTCGCCGATGTATCATGCGGAGGTCTTGGAAGACCTCCTGGACTTGCAAAACCTAATCTCAGCCTGCGAGAATCCTTTTCCCTGGCAATCGCTTCTTTCAGAAAAGATCCGAGCGATGGCTGAGTTTCTTGCCGCGATCCTTCATCCTGATGGTGAAATTCCTCTGCTGAATGATTCCGTGTTCGGGATCGCGCGGCCGACGGGTGAACTGCTTTCTCTTGCGGGGCGGTCCCAGGCATCGTCAAGGAACGGGGATTGCGAAGTGAGGGTCCTGCCGGAAACGGGTTATGCCGTGATTCGTGATGGAGATTCGAAAAGCTGTCTTGTTTTCGACTGCGGGCCGCTCGGACCAAATAATCAGCCAGGGCACGGACATTGTGACGCGCTGAACTACGAACTTTCTCTTTGCCGGCAGCGACTGATTGTGGATACCGGCGTAAGCACTTATGAATTGGGGGCTGAGCGCCATTACGAACGGTCCACTGCCGCCCACAATACCCTCCGCATTGACGGCGCTGACCAAGCCGAAATCTGGGCAAGCTTCCGGGTGGGCCGAAGGCCGAAAGTCGGCCGAATCGAGCACGGAAAAGTCGAGGGCCTCCATTTTGTTCGCGGCGAACACTACGGCTATAAACATTTGGGGGCCATCCATTCACGCACCGTTGTTCACAGGCCTGACGGGTTATGGGTCATCGCCGACTTATTGAGCGGTAAGGGGAACCACAAGGTTGAATCGTTCATGCATTTTCACCCTAGGGTTATGCTCGAGCCTTGCGGGTCAGGAGCTTCTTGCCGCCAACCGGAATCCTGCCGATGGACCATAAGGTTTGGCGCCCATATCTACAAACTATTCCTGATGGGAGATTTCGAAGCGAAGCTGGTGAATACCTGGTATGCGCCTGAATTCGGTCTTCGACAATCGCGTTTGACGCTCTGGCAGATACGTGAAAGCCAACTGCCGGTGTCTTCTGTCATCGTGATTCTGCCGGCAAAAAAGTTGTTGCCGGAGATTCACCTGACCTCGAACTCTCGAGCAATAGAGATAGATCACATTTCAGTTCCACTCGTCAAAGCTGGGCATTGAACAGAGATCCGTTGAAAATCCTCTACGTTTCCCAATACTTCCCGCCTGAAGTTTGTGCGCCGGCCGTGCGCGTCCATGGGTTTGCGCGTGAATGGGCGAGCCGCGGACATCAGGTAAAAGTTCTGACGGGATTTCCAAATCATCCGGAAGGAATTCTGTACCCGGAGTTTCGATCACAGTGGCGGCGAGGATTCGTTTGTGAAAAGGGCCAAGGCTTCAATGTCTATAGAACGTGGTTATATCCGGCGGCCAACCGGGGGCGATGGAAGCGCTGTGCCAACTATGCGTCATTTGCTGTCTCGGCCGCCCTTACAGGTCCGTGGATAGCGCCTCGTCATGGAGTGGTGATTGGAAGTTCACCTCAACTTCTAGTGGCCGCTGCAGCCTATGCGATCGCGCGCTTTCGGCGTGTGCCGTTTGTCTTTGAAGTTCGAGATTTATGGCCACAGTCACTTATCGGGGTGGGAGCAACTCCAGAAGGTTCAACTCTCTACCGGGGACTCAACCTGATTGCGAACTACCTCTACAGCCGCGCTGATGCAGTTGTTGTTGACGGAGAATGGAAGCGGGGGCAACTCGTCGCGGCAGGGGTGTCAGAAGACAATCTGAAGATTGTGCGCAATGGCGTCGACGGGGATTTTATTGCGAGGCTCAAAATTCATACTGCTCGGGGCGCGCGCGATCGCGTCCGGCGGGAATATGGCTGGAGTGATCGTTTCATAGCCATGTACGTCGGAACACTAGGCATGGCGCACGGACTCGAAACAATACTGCAGGCGGCTGAGGAATGCAAAACAACCCCCCAGGTGCTTTTTGTCGTGATTGGCGAGGGGGCAGAGCGTGAGCGCCTGATGGCCAGGGCGCGTGACCTGCGTCTCAATAATGTCCGGTTTCTGCCGCGGCAGCCTCATATGTCCATTCCAGCTCTCCTGCTGGCCGCAGACGCCTGCCTGGTATTGCTGCGCCGGGCGGAAATCTTTAAGACGGCGATTCCCTCAAAGATGTTCGAAGCGATGGCGGCGGCAAAACCACTCGTGTTGGGGGTCGAAGGGGAAGCGAAGGAAATCCTCCTGAAGGCTGATGCCGGACTAGCAGTTCCACCCCAGGATGCCGGCGCTTTGGCAGGAGCAATTAACCGGCTCTGGAAAGAAAGACAACTGCGGCAAAGATTTGGAGAAAACGGAAAACGTTCGGTTGAGGCGATCTACTCCCACCAACAGCAATCCACGACCTATCTGAAAATATTGCGGGAAACGCTCGCCAGAAGACGAGTGCTCCAAGCCCAAAACGTTCTACCCGTATTCCCGCCAGCCGTTCCTGCGAAGACTTCAAAATGTTCTATTACGAAACCTTGAGAATCTATTCCGAGATTTTCTTTATCTCGGCGCTTTTCG
>JAKASH010000572.1 GCA_021828225.1 Acidobacteriota bacterium
CGATCTTACCAATGTTCCCGCGGGCAAAGAAAGGAACCCTTAATCAATGAAACCCGTCAAAACCCCGAAGACCCTCAACCGAAGGCAATTTTCCGGCCTGGCTTTAGGCAGCGTGGTGCCACTGGTGGCCGAGCTGGCTGTACCGGGCGCGGCGAAGGGTGCGCGGCCCAGCCGGTCCGCCTCACCGCAGTCGCAGGAAAAAGCAGATTCTCCGGCCGTTGTCTCCGCATTCGACCAAATCTATCCGGGCGTGTGGAAGGCCACGTTGGGAGCGCCTGAAAAATTCTCTCCCGTAAAACTGCGATTTCGCGAGCCTGCTGGGGAGGCGCTGCGCAAGCTCTCCGCTCCCGCGCAATGCCCGATCGAGGGCGGCCGGATTCACGGCGAGCAGACGGATCGCGGATACTTGCTGAAGATCCCGCTCGCGGCCGGCGAGCAGGTTTATGGATTTGGGCTTCAATTCCTCTCCTTCGAGCAGCGGGGAGGCAAGAAAATCGTGCGGACAAATGCCGATCCGCGCGTCAACAGCGGAGACACCAACGCCCCCGTGCCGTTTTACGTGACCACGGGCGGCTACGGAGTGCTGATCGACTCTTCCCGCTACGTCTCCTTTTATATTGGCCGGGAGTCGCGCGGCGATGCGGCCCGGGAAAGAGCCAGCCAAAACCAGCCGGGCGGAATGGGCACGACCTCGCAGCCGCCTGCGACGAAGTCCGCTTCCGGCAAGGAATTGGATGAGCCGAGCGAGGTGATCGCAGAAATTCCGGTGCAGCGGGGCGCTGACCTTTATATTTTCGGCGGCCCGGCGATGCTTGAGGCCGTTGAGCGCTACAACCTTTTTTCCGGCGGGGGCTGCCTGCCTCCGCGCTGGGGACTGGGCCTCTGGTACCGGTGCGACAGCAATTACGACGCCAGGCAGGTCCAGGACCTTGCCCGGGAGTTTCGCCGCGAAGACATGCCCTGTGATGTGATCGGGCTTGAGCCGGGCTGGCAGAGCCATGCCTATTCCTGCACCTTTGTCTGGAATCAGGAGCGCTTTCCCGATCCTGCTGCCATGATCCGCACGCTGGCCGGCCAGGGCTTTCATTTGAATCTCTGGGAACACGCCTTTACTTATCCAACCTCTCCCATCCACGAACCGTTGAGGCCGCTGGCCGGAAATTTCGAGGTCTGGGAAGGACTGGTTCCGGATTTCCTCAAGCCCGAAGCGCGCAAAATCTTTGCCGACTTTCACGAGAAAGAGCACGTCCGAATCGGCGCCTCCGGCTACAAGCTGGACGAATGCGACAACTCGGACTTTACGGGCGGCTGGTCGTTTCCGGAATGCAGCCGCTTTCCTTCCGGCGTGGACGGCGAACAGATGCACTCGCATTTCGGGCTGGCCTACCAGGAAACCATCGAAGGCATCTTTCGGCGGCGCAACACGCGCACGTATCAGTTGGTGCGGTCGTCGAATGCTCTGGCCGCGCCTTTCCCGTTCGCGCTCTACAGCGACCTTTACAATCACCGGAATTATATCCGCGCGCTGGTGAACTCCGGCTTCTCCGGCCTGCTGTGGAGCGCGGAAGTGCGCAACGCCAACGACGCCGAGGACTTGATCCGCCGCCTGCAAACCGCCTGCTTCTGCGCCCTGATGCAGATCAACGCCTGGTACCTGATGAATCCGCCCTGGAAGCAGGTGAATCGCGAGGCGAACAACGCCGGCCGGTTTTCGCCTGACTGGCAGAAACTGGAGGACCAGTGCCGGGAGGTCATTCGTCTGCGAATGCAGCTTGTGCCCTACTTGTATTCCGCCTTCGTCCGCTACCACGAGCAGGGAACGCCGCCGTTTCGCGCGCTCGTGATGGACTATCCGTCCGACCCGCGGGTGTGGAAGATCGACGATCAGTTTATGGTCGGCGAAAATCTGATGGTTGCGCCTGTCGTCGCGGGCGAGTCCAGCCGCGAAATCTATTTGCCGGAGGGCGGCTGGGTAGATTTCTGGTCCGGCAAACCCTTTCCCGGCGGACAGACAATTACAAGGGACGTTCCCTTGAACGTCATCCCCATTTTTGTGAAGGCGGGGACGCTGCTGCCGGTGGCGCATCCCTCGCTCCATGCCGGAGAGCCGGCGGCCCGGCAGATGGCCGTGAAGGTCTACGGCAAAGGGAACCTTGCGTTTACACTTTATGAAGACGATGATCTCACTTTGGATGCTCTGCGCGGAAGATACAATCGAGTCGTTTTGAGCTGGGATGACGCAGCTCAAAAGGGCCATGTGGAGCGGATCGGCTCGGGCCCATTCCCACGCATTGAAATCACGGGCTGGGAGCCGGTCCAATTCAAGGGCGGCGCGGGCGCGAAGGGAAAGTGAAGGGCATGATCTGCAATCTCAAGTTTGAAATTGCGGCAGAGAAAGCGCCGGTGGAACGAAGGCTGGCCGCGAGACTTTGCCCTTCTGGGCGCAGGATGGGTGTTCTTCTGAGCGCCTCGTGCGCAAGCATAAGCCCACATCGGTAGGCTAGGCATGGGTGCTTGTCCCTCTGAAATGGGACGCATGGGATTTTCGCTTCAACAACATCGTGATTTCGTAAGCTGTTGATAACCCATTGCTTACATGAATCTCCACCCCTGCAAATTCGCCATTCGGGCAATAATTGTGCACGGCGTGAACAGTGGGTAAAAATTACAACTAAAGCACCAGAACATTCCGTCGGATCCCAAGTGTTTCTGCATGATTGGAAATAGCTGATTGCCGAGAAAAGCCACAAACCACCACATTGTGGTCGCGATTGACATGCAGCGGCCCCTGCGTTATCGATAAGACCCAAAGCGACGAAAGTGAACAAAAGGTTAATTATGCCTTCCAACACTGATTGAAGGAATGCGTCTGAGGTTATTGTTCCGGCTGCACGGAAGATCTCTGGCAGGCAGGAAAACAACGGCGTGATGCCGCTCACTTGCTGCAGCCCTGCCAGCATAATGCCAAGCAACAAAGGGCGCCGGAATGTTGTAAACAATTCCTTGATATGATCTTCTTGGACGTGAAAAGAGGCCTCTATTTCCGCAGCCTCGCGCACAGCCACCTCGCTATCATTGATCTTGGAAAGAATGGCGAGCGCCTCCTTTTGGCGACCCATCTTCATCAGCCAACGCGGGCAGCTCACCTATCGCGAAAGCCTCCGCGACATCGAAGCCTGTCTGCGTGCTCAGCAACCGAAGCTCTATCATATGGGCTTCCGGGGTCGAGTTTCTCGCGCCACGCTTGCCG
>JAKASH010000573.1:0-2407 GCA_021828225.1 Acidobacteriota bacterium
GCCCGAATTCGTCAACGAGAAAATTCGCTTGACTTTGCGAACTATATGGCCTAGCATTGCATAAGATACGGTGTTGCGAACTGTTTACTGTCATGAGCTACGCGTCTACCGCAACCGACTCTTTGAATCCCTGCCGAATTCTTTCCTTGAACAAGGGCTGGGCGAAAGGCTTCCGGGATTTAGGAGACCTCGAAGAGGAGTTCAAACATGAGCGATCGCAATTGGTACAAGTATCCTATGATGTTTGTCTACTCCGTAGTGAAAGAAGTTCTTGTTTAAGTTGAGGATTCCTCCAGGACGAAGTTCGGGAAGTCCTGAAAGACCCAGTTGTTTTTCAGCGTGCGATAAATGATGCCGAGGAATTTCCTGGCTAGGGCGATGATAGCCTTGCCCGTTCCGCGACGCGCGCGAATGCCTTCGTAGTAGAGGGCCAGGAACGGGCTGTAGCGTTTGGCGATCAGCGCGCATTGCACCAGCGCGGTTCTCCCCAGCTTGCTGCCGCGTTTGGTAATGCGCCCGTGCCGTTCCGTCTCGCTGGAGTTGTGCACGCGGGGCACGATCCCGAAATAGGAAGCCAGTTTTCCTTCCTCCTGGAAATCCCGCACGTCACCGATCACCGACAGCAGGATGCTGGCGCCCAGCGAGCCGATCCCCTTGATGCTGGTCAGATTGTGATGCCCCTTCAGTTTCTTGCCCTCGCGTTCGATCACTTTCTCCAACTCCGCAATGCTGCGGTTCAGGCTCCGAATCTGATCCACGATCACTTGCAGCTCGAAGCGTGTGAGGTCCTCAACCTCGAAAGCCTGCGCCCGCGTCAGTCCTTTTTCGCTGGAGAGTTCTTCCTTCTCCATCTCGATGCCGCGCGCCGAGAGCAGATTGTTTACCTTATTCTTCAGCGCCGTGCGCAGCTTCACCAGCCGGTCGCGCGTTTGCGTGAGGCTGGCCACCTGCGCGTGCTGTTGATCTTTCATGCGCACCTCCGGCAAAAGGCCTTTCGCCAGATACAGCGCCAGGTTCCGGGCGTCGTTCGGATCCGTCTTCTTCACCGACTGGCTGATCACCCGAAACTGGTTCGGATCGACCACCACCACGCGGGCGACGTGCGGCGAGACCGCTTGATGGAACAGCCGCGTGTTGCCCGTTACTTCTACCGCCACTTCATCCGTCAGCCGGAGCTTCTTCACAAACTCCCCCATCTGCTCCAGCCTCCACTCGCTCACAAACTGCCGACCGCTCTCCAACCGAACGCAGCAGGTGAACATCCTCCGGTGTAAATCCACTCCCACATAACGTTTCTCTCTCATCTCTCCTCCTGTGATCTTTTCTTCACCAGGTGGAGTAGACGTGTTCTGCGGCGGCCCCATTCTCCTATCCAAGGTCTCTCGTCGAGCCTTACGGTGGCACCCGGCCACAGGTCTGACCAATCTCCTTGACGAGGTCTGTGCCTCAATAAAACATCCAGCCTGTAACCTGTCTACTCCGAAAGCCGTTCCCGGCTCCCGGAAGTCTACCGCCTCAGAACCTAAACATTCGTACCATCTCCTTGCATGTCGCATCGGGCGGAGGACGCGCATGGTGCAGAGCAGTCTCCACGACGTCCAGAGGAGGTTCATCAGACCATGTTCCCCCAAAACGCCGCTCTGGTTCCATCTGCCGTGGCCGAAAGACCATAACGACACGTGCATGCTACTGTGGGCTGCTCAACGAGCTATTGGTTCTTCCCTGCAGATAGGCGAATTCTTGGACCACTTCGAATGGGACAACTGGCGAAACGAATTGACCGGCCTTTTGGTCGATCTCGTCAAGCGACAAGTTGCCGAGAAACTTTGCTGCCGCCGCGATGTGCGGCACCCGCTCCGGAACAAAGCCCATCAGCCTGGCGCAGGTAGCGTCGGCGGCAACAGGATCGTCCGCGAGAACGAGCTTGCCGAGTTGACGGGGCGAACCAGCCAGGGGACCATTGCCTTCCATCGCTATGATTCCGTCCGCAATCACGAAATGAATGGGAACCGTGGCGCAAATGTCCACGATGCACCGCTCGATGCCCTTCCAATGGAGAATATTCTTCGGCCAGCCGTATTTGACGCCGGGAATCACGCCAAACATATTTTTCATGCTGAGCGTCACTCCGCTCCAGTGATGAGTTTTGATTTTCGGCATGGAGACAATGAAGTCGGCTTCAAGAACCGTCCACGGCAGCCAGATCTCATGAAGGCCGGAGTATTCAGTGCGCAGCTTGACCTTGTAGACGCAATCGCGATTGAGATCAACGAATGGTGCCGCGACTCTCGAAAGCTGCTCAAGAAGACCACTCTCGTACAGGACGAGGTAGGTGTCGCGGTGGTGTCCAGGCCCTTCGCCAACAACGACGGAGCGTGCTCCTAATCGCTTGAAGCATTCAGCAGCG
>JAKASH010000573.1:2417-3247 GCA_021828225.1 Acidobacteriota bacterium
GCTTGAGCAGAACAGATTTGCTGGAGACATCGAGGTTGAACATCTTCAGCGCTTCGAAAAGCGTGCCCACGAGCGACTCAGCGTACTTGTCGGCATCCAGAATCGCGACGCGAGATCGTGCGGGGCGGCGATCTCGATCAAATCGCCGGAGCAGGAAAGGAAGCGACGCGGCAATTTCGGCGAATGACCTTCTTTGACCAAGTACGTGACCTCGTTGGTTCATGGCATTACCTCAAATGGATTTCCGTGTTCCATGCAATCAAGGGCGATAGCCTCGATTGCGAGCGTTGCAGTGTCCTCAAATTGATATCGGCTCATTTCCGATAAACGTCCCTGTTCCTCGATCATTGGCAGGCCGTAGGCGTGCATTGCGAGAATGGACCAAGCCAGGCTCCATGCAGATCGGCAACTCCTTGTTTCCCGCCGGAGCCACGAAAGGCTCTTCGCAATCAAATCGCACTCACGCTCCCGTTGCAGCGCGAGGAGTGCGATCGCGGTTGTGTCCAAGTGAGGCTTCATGGGCGCACCATAAACAACTCCATTCCCAGCGTTCCAGCCGCCGTCGGGGCAAGCACGGTCAAGAAGCATTTCCGCTCCGAGACGGATTCGGTTTTCCGACATCCTGCTTCCTCGGCGAGCAAAACACTGCTTCAGGGCGATCACGGCGAATGCTGTCGGCACGACCCAACTTAGAGTACCGGAATGCCAATGCCAACCGTACTTGGACGGATCGAAACGGACGTGAGTATCACGCGTGCGAAACTTCCATCGCAATAGGCACTTTGCTTCCTTTCCGCGGGATCGCAGCAACCAGGTAATTCCTCGCTCCA
>JAKASH010000574.1 GCA_021828225.1 Acidobacteriota bacterium
CGCGCGGGCTTCCCTGGGTGCCTTCGTCGTGCCCATCGCCACAGACTAAAGAAGATTTCGTGATCCACGCGTGCAAATGTGGATTTGTTCATGGTGTGCCGATGATAATTAGCCCAACCTCGTATCTTGGGGTTGAGTTGCTTGATCAGACCGGCGGCAGGTGAACCCAGGGCGGCTTTGATGGTTCTGCGGATGTCGTCCAAGAAGGCTTTCACATTCTTCTTGGACGGCTTAATGCGTCGCTTTCCGTCAGGATACCGGCGCACGTTTTGTCCGAGAAAATCGAAGCCTGTTTTCACATGCGTGATGACTGTCTTCGTTGGAGAAAGCTCAAGCCCTCGTTCTCGCAGGAACTGTTCGATTAAGGGTTTGACCTCTCTTTCGAGCAAATCTTTCGATCTGCCAGTAACGATGAAATCATCCGCGTAACGGATGAAATTCACCGAGGGATTCTTGTTGCCCAAGGACTTGAGCGCTCTCGATGGATATTTCTCCTTCAAGACTCGCTCCAGTCCGTCCAGCGCCATGTTGGCGAGCGCTGGGGAAGCAATTCCTCCCTGGGGAGTTCCTTCCGTTGTTTCGTGAAAGACGTGTTTATCCATGTATCCGGATTTCAGCCACTTCTGGAGAATGACCCGGTCCATAGGGACATGAGCCACAAGCCAATCGTGGGAAATTCGATCAAAACAGCTTCGGATGTCGCCTTCCAGAATCCATTGCGTGCTTGCGTTCGTCAGCACGTTGAAGCACTGTTGAATCGCATCCGCGCAGGACCGTTGCTGACGAAACCCGTAGGAGTTTTTGTCAGCCGTGGTTTCCGCAACAGGATCGAGCGCGAGCAGATACAATGCCTGCATGGCTCGATCCATCATCGTGGGGATTCCGAGAGGGCGCATCGTTTTGCCGTCTGATTTCAGAATGTAAACACGCCGCAGGGGTTGAGGTTGGTATCCCCTGCGTCTGAGTTCGTGAACTGCCCATGTTTTCTTCTCGGGTGTGTCCCAGATTTCTCGGTCCACACCAGGGGTTTTCCTGCCATCGTTTTCCGTCACTCGCCGAACGGCAAGAACCTTGCCGCTATACGAGTGGGTCAGCAAGCGTTGCAAAGCTCGCACTTTGCCCCACCTGCCTTCCTTCGTCGCCTGCGCGATACGCACTTGGAGTCGGCGAACGTTGCGGTGGATGGTTTGCCAATCAATGGCGTACCATTCCTTCGCATCATTTGAGGCCGCACCAACAGTTTGCACTGTCGTCATCTGCTTTACCTCATGACCCGATTTACCCAGCTTTCTCGCGTGAAGTACCACAGGGAAGTCTGCTCGCTTTCGCGCCCGGTGATGTTGTCAGTACTGCCAACGCAACCGATATCTGCTCCGTTACAGAACAGCATTCGCTTCCTCCCTGATGTCCTATCCGCACCGCCATGGGTCCATCTTGCGACGGACTTTCCCCTACCGGGGAGCGATACGGACTTACTCTGTTCCGCTGAAGTGACACGATGGGTTAGGTCCGCTCTCTACGCCGGCCGTGTTGGTTGCCCATGACGGGGCACGCACAACTCCCCGTACCCACGACAGCAAGAGCCACTCAGCATATTAGGCTCCCTCACAATCACGACGCTTACGAGCTTTTGTGTGTTCTGACCTTACCATCAAGCCTAGGCCCTCTCCGCCCTTATGCTGGCAGATACACCATTGCCTCGCGGTTCCAGTGCCAACCTTGCGGTTGTGGGTACATTGTCCGAGGGCTTCAGACGGATTGTTGCCGCCCCGCCTCCACCTCGTAGGCTACGTGCGATGGGACGCACGGTCTAATCATTCCTCCTTGTTAGACAATCATGTTCAGCAGCTTGCAGATCGCACTGTGCGGATTGTGTGCGGCGATAGGCTCACAAAGGACCGATAGAACGCAGCAATGGCATGGGCGCGCTTTTCTGACAAGAGTACGCAGGCTTCAGTTCGTGCCGAAAATCTGTGTCAGGCGTTTTACCTTCAATTCCGGAGGTCTGAAGCGTTCGACCACTTGCCCGATTTGTCCGGTAGAACTAGCTTTATTCAGCCACATGCATTCTTTCCGAGTGCGCCGTCGCTCGGCCAGAACTACGGATTACCCCCGCGGAACCGGTAGATTTGAGGCGACTACTCGTTACCGATGCCAGGCGAGTAGGAGTCCACTCCGATGTTCAGAGGCGCTGGTTTGCCACTAGCTTTAGTGCGCGGTAGATGCCGCGTCGAGAAGCTTCGGTGCGACCTACTCCTTCACGCCCACGCTCGAACGAGTCCGCAAAAGGAGGGACGCGCTGGCGAGATGACGCAGATCACCGGAGCATTGGGCGTTTGGCCGTATGTGCCGGAGGAGGTTCTCTTATGAAATCGAAAAGGAATCTCATTGTTTTGATTACTCCCGTTTCCACCCCCTTGGTCCTTCCTTCCCGCGCACGACTTAATGGTGAGGCTGCACACCCGCGTCGCCGAACTGAACGCAGCACTCGCATCGCGGGAATTCTTCCATGGACTTGGTTCCACGTTTCGCAATAAGCCGTCCATGGGCCATGGCTCTTCTGCGCCCACAGCGATTAGCGCTACAGGAATTTGGGTGCAGCACCACAAAGACAACTAGCGTCGGAGAGTAGGCTTTTCGAATCAGAGGGAAAACCTTAATATGGTCCCGGCAATCCCTCCGCAGACCTTACCATGACGGTCATTTGCCTCGGGACGTTCAACTCGCAGACGGTCGAATCTAGGCCCTCGTTGGAGCGAACGGCCCAAGAGTGAGATCATCCCGCTCGACGTCTCAACCCGCGACGAGAAGGAATGTTGAGGCGCGATTCACAAGCTTCAGAGATAGAATCGCGGCAATTTGTCGGGGAGGACATCGAAGTAAAACTGCCTATCGACTTCCCCCTCGCCTGGAGCACAGGCACAGAGACGCCGGCGATTGAACTGAAACCAACCATGTCGCCACCCATTCCCAGACGCAGTTAGACCTGTCCAATGGGTATTCATGTAATTTTCAGGTTGGGGGGTTAGGATTGCTTCGGGGTGAATGATACACCCATATCACGTGAGTATGGCTATGACGCGGCCAAGGAATGGTGGCGGGCGCCCCTCCTGGCTACTCTTTATGTTCCACCTTTCGGCGCAGAGAGCCAGCAAGCGGGTGAGTGTATGGCGGAAGCTGCAAAAGTACGGGGCGCTGAATTGGAAGAATTGCGCCTACCTTTTGCCGCTGA
>JAKASH010000575.1 GCA_021828225.1 Acidobacteriota bacterium
TTCTCACGCACGCCCTTCTACCCGGATGCGAAAGCTGCCGGCTATAACCTGACCGCAGAGGGATGGCACGCTCTTGCGGCCTGGCGGCCCAGGTCGTGGCAAGTGAACGCCTGGTGGTCGGGGGAGCACTACTCCGATGGCAACCTGGGCAGGCGCGGCGGCGCGGAAGTGTTCCGCTGGTTCGGCAGTCCCAGGCTGTCGTTTGAGACCGGCTACCGTTTCACTCATTACGATTTTCGGCAGGACCCGGGGCACGGATATTTCAGCCCCGATGAGTACCAGAGCCACCTTGGGCTGACAGGTGTGCGCTTCCGATTGAAAAAGGTGTTTCAGGCGGAATACCTGGCGCGGGTTGGGGCGGAGTCGATTTCACGGGGTGGGCCATTTCAGACGGCCTGGGAGATTTCTCTGCGGAACTGGGTATCCCTGGGTAAATGGGAGGTTGGAGGCCAGTATTTCCACCTCCACGTGGTGCAGAATACGGGGGCCTTCGTCTCGCATGGCGGCCAGTTGTACTTCCGGTACCGTTTTTGAGTGTAGAACGGAGTGAGTCCCGGCGCCGGCGAGGCTGAATTAAAGACGCAAACCTGACGCTTTACGGGTCCATTGAAAATGCCTGAACCATTTCAAATCCTCGTTGTGGATGACGATTCATCAACCACCCAATGGCTACATTCGGTGCTGACCGCTGAAGGTTACCGCTGCGACGTGGCGCACAACACCAAAGACGCAGAGGCCCTGCTGCGCCAGAAGCCGGTGCAACTGGCACTGATTGATATTTATCTGGGGGATACGAACGGGCTCGACTTTGTTCCGCGCGTTCGAGCGGTACATCCGGACTGCGATTGCGTGATGATGACGGCCCAGGCCAGCGTCGAGACGGTTGCCCGCTCGGTCGCGGAAGGCGCGGTCGAGTACCTGGGCAAGCCCTTGCTGATCGACGAACTGCTGACGCTTGTGCGCCGGCTGGAAAGCCGCCGGAGGGCGCCGCCTGAGGAGCCCGGAAGCGTAGACCAGGAGCCTTCACCGGACTCGGCGATCGTGGGACGCAGCCCGAAGATGCTGGAAGTCTATCGCGCGATTGCGCGCGTCGCGCCCAGTGACGCCACGGTTCTCATCACCGGAGCCAGCGGCACCGGCAAGGAACTGGTGGCCAGGGCCATCCACGCCCATAGCTCCCGGGCCCTGAAGCCCTTTACGCCCGTCAACTGCGGCTCGCTTTCGGAGACGCTGCTGGAGAGCGAGCTTTTCGGGCACGAGAAAGGCGCCTTCACCGGAGCCGTTGCCCGGCGCCAGGGATTGATTGAGGCTACAAACGGCGGCACGCTCTTCCTGGACGAGGTCTCCGAGACCAGCCTCGCTTTTCAAGTGAATCTGCTGCGGGTGCTGCAGGAAAAGCAGGTGCGGCGCCTGGGCACGAATATCCAGGTTCCGGTGGATGTCCGAGTTCTGGCTGCCACGAACCGGAATCTGAACGAACTGATCCGGGCCGGGGAATTTCGAGAGGACTTGTACTACCGGCTGAGCGTTGTCACCATCAGCCTGCCCTCGCTGGCGGAGCGCCGGGCAGACATTCCGCTGCTGGTGAGCTACTTCCTGGACAATTTCAACCAACGCAACGGACGCCATGTGACGATGGACGCGGAGGCCGTTGCGCGCCTCGCGAAGATGGACTGGCCGGGCAATGTTCGCGAGCTTCAGAACCTGATTGAGAGGCTGGCCATTTTTTCGCCCGCCGGACGCATCAGCGCCGAGGACGTTGAACGGGAACACCCTCGCAAGACTGAGGCGGAGCCCACGGAGGAATCTCCGGCGGCGAGCGCGGTTTCGCTTCGGGAAATGGAGCGGGAACACATTCTGCGGGCCTTGCGTGATGCACAAGGCAACAAATCACTGGCGGCGCGGCGTCTGGGCATCGAACGGAAAACGCTTTACAAGAAGGCGCGGCGGCTGGGCATCGACCTGGAACCGGGAGACAAATGACCGCGCAGGAGAAGAACATCATCAGCGAGCGCCGCCGCTTCTGGCGCTGGGTCAGGCTGAACGTCCTGCTGCTGGGTCTGGTCGGCTTGCTGAGCCTAACGTATCCTGTCCAGGAAATGAGCCGGCGGCTGGATGATTTCTATTTCCGGCTGCGTGAAAACCAAACCACCTCCCGGCAAGTGGCGCTGGTGCTCATTGACGACGCCAGCCTCAGCCAGTTTGGGCGCTGGCCGTGGCCTCGCGCTCTGCTGGCGCGTCTCGTGCGCGCCGTGAGCGCCCAGCGTCCACGGGCCCTGGGCGTGGATATTCTTCTTTCAGAACCCAGCGACGAAAACGACGACCGCGAACTTGCAGCGGCATTCAAGGCGGCCGGCAATGTTGTCCTGCCAACCCGGATCGCCAGTGCGTCCGAAGGCCGGACGTGGCTGGGGCCCCTTCCGATTTTTGCGCACAGCGTAGCGGGTGTGGGCCACGTGCAGGTGTTACTGGGTCCCGACGGCATCTGCCGGAGGGTTCCGGCGGGCGAAATGAGCACCGCCGGCCTGCGCCCGGCCTTCGCGCTTGAAATCGCTCGCGTCGCCCGCAGGTCCGTGTCGAACGCGGGGAACGGCGAACAATTCGACGCTCCTCTTGTGGAGGGGACGGTTGCCGGGGAAAGACTGCCACCTGAATTCCTGACTATTGATTTTCGGGGCCAGGTGTCGCCCGGCCAAGCTCACCCGCCGTTTTCAGTTGTATCTGCTGCCGATCTGCTCAAGAGAAATGGGGGCGCGGCGCTGCGGAACAAAGCGGTCTTGATCGGCGTTGCAGCGGCGGGGATCTCTGACCGATTCGCAACGCCAGTAAGCGACCGGATGTTCATGCCGGGCGTTGAAGTCAACGCCAACCTGGTGGACGAGTTGCTCTCCGGACGGAACCCGCAACCGCTGAGCCCGGGTGTCGAGATGCTCGCGCTGTTCGGCGCCAGCCTGGCGCTGACCTGGCTATTGCTTCAGTGGTCAGGATGGCGAGGGTTGGTGGCGCTGGCGACGGTGACCGTCGCAGGTTATTTTGCCGGCTACCTGCTGTTTGCTCATGCCGGACAACAGGTTGCATACGGCCCGTTTGTGTGTCTGGCCGTGCTGGTTGCTCCGCTGGCGCAGTTGGAAAATCTGGTCATGATCGACCGGGGCCTCACTCGCAGCCTGCACCAGCTTCAGGAAGCGTTGGGAAAATCCTTCGCCGGAAATTCCGGGCTGCGCACA
>JAKASH010000576.1 GCA_021828225.1 Acidobacteriota bacterium
CTATTATTCATTGGTCGAGTCGTGTAAGACCAACAAGGTCAACCCGCTCACCTACCTGACCTACATCCTCAGCAACGCGCGCAACAAAGCCACGCAGCTGCCGACGCCCAACGAATTTGCCGGACTCAGCGCGGCCCACGCCGGCGGCTGCGCTATTTAACAATCTGAGGTAGGATCACGTGCCGGGGAAGACGCGGATTACCGGACGCAATCGTTGAATCGCCGCTATCGTGAATGCCCGTCAATTGCTGTTGAGTTCGAAATTGATCGGTACGGCATGACAGTACGTGCTTGGCACTCCGTTGCGTAGCCCTGGTATCCAATGTCCCGAAGTGGCGCTGGCGAACGCCAGAGCGGCGCGGTCCAGGAGCGCGAAACCGGTGGATCTCACGATGCGCGGCGCAGCCGCGAGTTTCCCATTCGGTCCGACGCAGATCTCGACGGTAGATTCACCTTGCTCGTGCAAGCGCACTGCCTCGATCGGATAGAAAGCATATGTATTGGGGAAGCCCTTAATTATGGGGACAGGAGGATGGGAAGATCGTTTCACGAGCACAGGCGACTGGCACCCGGCGAGAGTGACCAGAAGACATGCCGCAGCAATTTCCGGCAATCTTCTTCGGACGGGATTCAGATGACCCCAAAAAAGAATCCTGTTGTCGGTAGCGCCGTTCGAGTGAGGGTCCCCATTCGTCATGTAGTTCGCGCTCCTAACGTTCCCGCGCCGAGCATAGCATTAACCCAACCCTTGCAAAAAAACGGCCTGATAGCCCTCAGGCAACGACCCCTAAGTAATGCAACAGCTCGGCTTGCACGTCAGGAATCGCGGACAAGGTCAGCGTGAGGCGGCCTTTGGCAGTCGTCAAGCGCCGGCCCGTTGGATCAGCCTCATCCTGCGGGTGCCGAGACGCACGAACGACCACCACGGGGCGCGCTGTTCGGTTGTGGAGCGCTCTGGCTGGTCTGCCGACATCTGCACCTCGCGGGTGAGGTTGTGGGCCATGATCGCCCAGAGCAGCCAGGTCTGATTGGCGGCGCGGCGTCTGCAGGGGATGTAATCCATCTGAGTCTGGGACTTCAGCTCCGCGAAGATCGCCTCCTGCGCGCCGCGCCCGTTGTGAAGCGCCAGGAGCTTGCGCGCCGACAGTGTCGCGTTGGTGAGGATCACCTTGAACGGGGACCCGTATTCATGGGGCGCAAAGAGCTTCAGCTGCAAGGGATCTTTGCGCTGTTTGGCCTCACGGGTCCGGATGAAGATGAAGCGGCGCGTTTCTGCCCAGCAGTTCGGTTTCGAGTAGCACTCGAAGAACTTCACGTTCCGATCGGCGCGGTGCCAGAGCAGGCGCTTCTCGATCTTCCTTTTCAACTGGGTGAGGCGCTCGAAGGCTACCGAGATCGTGTATTGGATGCCGAGCGCATCGAGCGCGTGGACGATCTCCTCGGAGAAGAACGCGCAGTCCATGCGCGCCTTGGGGATCACGCTGGGGAGGATTTGCCAGATTTCATTGAGGCAGGCGAGGATGAAGGCGCGCGCGCCGTTCGAGTCGTGCACGTTGCCGGGACGGCGCCAGACATCGAGGACCTGCCCGGTCTGCGCCACCGTACAGAACAGAGGATAGTAGCTCCGTTGTCCTTGTCGAGTAGGCGCGAGCCATTGCTGGCCCGCGCCCCTCTAAGAACCGGACGTGCGAGTTGGCCCCGCATCCGGCTCAAGCATGGAGAAAGCTCCTCTTTCGAGGAGCCGGCACCCGGTGGTCGTCACCAGAAGTCGTTCCAGCGGCGACGCGGAAGGGACGTTGACAGGTAGAGTGCAGCAATTTCAAGTTGGTGAGGGAGCGAGTGCCACCAGCCTTGAATGGGATGACGGGTTGAATCACCCATCTATCTTCTTCGCCGATGAGTTGACCGCATCCTGTGCATTTGCCTTGTTGCTGCTGCCAGAGTTGCTTTGGGAAGCCGTACTCCTTGAGCCGCTCCAACATCCGCGTGCCTTTACGCTGCGCGAAGTAGGAGTCCCAAGCCGGATCGAATGGGTTGGCGTCCGATTTAACTCTGACGTGCCGGACGATCCGAGTGTCTGAGGCTGAAATCAGCGCCAGCGTTCTCGGTGTGCCGTTGTACCCTCGGGTTTGAGTCGCAAACACCCCGTGCCGATGACCAAGGGTCCGGAAGTATTTCAAACGAACCCATTCGCACGATTTGTTCGGGTGTCTGCGCCGCGCCCAGCGCCACAGTGCTCGCCAAATGTGGTTGTCCACCGCCGCGTACGTCCTCTTTGCGACGACGTGCCGATGGTAATTGGCCCAGCCCCTGATCTTGGGGTTGAGCAAATTAATCAGGGTTTCCTGCTTCGCCGAGCGGTTCAACCTGATGGTCTCCCGGACGCTGTCCAAAAACGCTTTCACGTTTTTGGCCGACGGCTTGATGAGAAGCGTGCCGTCGTATTTGCGTACATTCTGTCCGAGGAAATTGAAGCCCTCCGAGATATGCGTTATCGTGGTCTTCTCTTGTGAAAGCTGAAGACCCCGTTCGGCGAGGAATGCCTCGATGCACGGCTTGACTTCCTGCTCCAGCAGTTCTTTCGAGTTGCCGGTAATGATGAAGTCGTCGGCATATCTCACTAACCGCACGCGGAATCGGTTGATAGCGGATCGTGGCCGGCCAAATCGCTCAGCCAGTACCGCCTCCAGTCCGTCCAGTGCGATGTTCGCGATCGTTGGCGAGGCGATTCCTCCTTGTGGAGTGCCTGCCTCCGTTGGAAAGAGCTTCCCGGATTCCACATATCCAGCTTTGAGCCAGTCCGAGAGAACCTTCTTGTTCATCGGGACGTGATCTTCGAGCCATCCGTGTCCGAAGTTGTCGAAACAGCCCTTGATATCTCCCTCGAGAATCCAGGGCGCGGAGTCCTTCTGCGCCAGCAAGCTGAACACGCGTGCGATCGCATCCTGCGTGCCTCGACTTCGACGAAAGCCGTAGGAGTGAGGATCGGATCGTGTTTCCGCCACGGGCTCCAGGCCTTGCAGATGCAAGGCCTGTTGAGCGCGAATAATCATGGCGGGGATTCCCAGAGGGCGCATCTTGTCGCTACCACGCTTGGGGATGTACACCCGGCGTAGCGGCTGCGGTCGAAGACCGCGGCTGCCCAACCGCTGGATGGCTTGCCACTTGGCTCCCGGGTTGGACCATACCTCGCCATCCACACCCGGTGTTCGCTTGCCATCGTTTT
>JAKASH010000577.1 GCA_021828225.1 Acidobacteriota bacterium
CGTTGAAGCGGTTGAGAGCGGCGGCCGTGTGCCGAAGACCGGCTTCCCATTCGGCTGCGGTGATGCCAAGCCCGCTATGGGACCTCTTCATGTCGCGGCCGGTATAGACGCACGGGCCTCCCGAAAGCGCGCATAGCTGGTCGACAATCAACTGGCGCGTGCGCCTGATCGAGTCGAGACTGCGGCCGCCTCCAAAACGTGCGAACAAGGGATCGGTCCGCGTACGCTCCAGAAAATCGTCGATCCCCCTCAGCCAGGGGAAGAGACGGATTTGACCGCCGGAAGGAATTTCATTCAATGACTATCAACCTGCTTTTCTTTGCTGTGCCTTGGGTGATACTCTATGCTGCGTCGTCGGAGTGGAGGAAAACATGCATCGAAGAACATTCATAAAAAGTTCTCTGGCAGGCCTCGGTAGCGCGATCCTGCTGGACGTCTCCTGCACTACAGCCAATCATCCAAAGAAGCCGGACCCACGGCTGAAAGGAGCCTTCCGCAGGCCGCAGGAAAACGGATGGACATTCGTGCACCTGGAGGGAACTCCCAACGAGATCGGCTATCAGCACGGCTATCTGCTGGCTGACCGAATCGAAGACGCGACCAAGGTCACCGTCCTCGAGCAGACACATGGCAGAAAATACGGTTGGGATTTTTATCGCGACGCGGCGAAGAACATGATGTGGCCGCACATCGAGGCGGAATATCGCGAAGAGATGCAGGGCATCGCCGACGGCTTGCGGGCCCGCGGAAGCAAGCTCGACCTGTGGGACGTGGTGGCCCTGAATGGCTCCATGGAGTGGGATTATTACTTGAAAGAATACGAGAAAACTCACAAGACCGAAAAGACGGCCGAACTCGAGATGGCCGTGCCCGAGCACTGCAGCGCTTTTGCCGCTACCGGCAGTTATACAAAGGATGGCAAGATCGTCATCGCCCACAATTGCTGGACCCAGTATCTGGACGGCGAGCGCTGGACCATGATCTATGACATCGTACCCTCCCACGGCCACCGGATCCTGATGGATGGCTATCCCGGCTTTATCCACAGCGGCGACGATTTCGGCATGAATTCCGCGGGAATCGTGATCACGGAAACAACGATCTCCGGCTTCTCCGGGTACGACCCCACGGGCATTCCGGAGTTTGTGCGCGCGCGCAAGGGCATGCAGTACTCCAATTCGATTGACGACTACGTGAGCATCATGAAGAAAGGCAACAACGGCGGCTACGCCAACAACTGGCTGATCGCAGACCTCAAAGCCAACGAGGTGGCCGACCTGGAGCTGGGCCTGAAGAACGTGAACCTGTGGCGAAGCAAAGACGGCTGCTTCGTGGGCTCAAACTTTCCCGTCAGCCCCAAACTGGCCCACGAGGAGACCAACTTTAACCTGCACGACATGAGCGCAAGCGCCAACGCCCGCCACGTACGCTGGAACCAGCTGATGGCCGAGAACAAGGGCAAGATTGACATGGCGATGGCTCAGCAGTTTCTCGCCGACCATTACGACACCTACGAGAAAAAGACCGACCCCGATGAGCGCACGCTGTGCGGGCACGTCGACCTTTCGCCGCGCGGGATGGGGACATGGCAACCGCCTTACGGCCCTGCAGGTGCGGTGCAAAACAAGGGAGCCGACGCAACAATGACGAAGCAGATGACCCTCTCGGCGTCAGCAGGCCATTGCTGCGGGTTGGACTTCAAAGCCGCCGAACACCTGAAGAAATATCCGCAGTTCGGCTGGCAGGAACCGCTGCTTCACGATATGGACTCAGAACCCTGGACGACCTTCACCATCGCAACCTAGGGATTCACGCCTGAGGACCGGCTTCGCAGAAAGGCATCGAAGTGCGCGTTTTCGTCTTTGGAGGCCTTGCACCTGTTTACGCCGGATGGCCTTTGAACAGAAAAATCAGGTCAATGATCAGGATAATGACGATGGCCAGCTCAAGGATGAAAGAGCGCGCGTGTTCGAACTGGTCGACCATGAATTGATAAAGTTCACCTGCCGTGCGGAGCTTCTCGTCCACCAGGCGCCTGTAGTCCGGAACGCCGACCTTCGCGGCCGCCAGGCGATAAAGGCGAGCGTAAAACATATCACTCAGGAACTTGATCGCATTATCCGTCCGCTCTGCCAGTTCCATCACATCGAGCCGGATCATATTCAAACGTTCAGCTTCGCGGGCCAGGCGCCACCGGGCCAGCAGGCCGCTATGGCGTTCCAGGGAGCGGTAAACCGTATCCAGCACCCGAGTCAGTAAATTATCGTAATGACGGAATTCAAGCAGTTGCGTATTCGCATACTCCAGGAGCTGAATCGTGGGTGCCGCACCTTCCGGGGTGTCGTAAACCAGCGCCGCTGTCCAGCCCACCACGAGCAGATCGGTCGGGTAATAGGAAATGCTCGACTGCAGAATCTGCTGCCGTTCCAGATCCGAGAGATGGCGCGACTCTCCGCGGATGATCTGGGCGATCTCTGAGCCGTGGCGGGCCAGCAACTCATCGGCTGTCGCGGGCTGCCCTTCTGAATCCCGCGCCTCGCGCAATTCGATGATGTAGTAGTCCTCGCTCGACAGGCTGTCGTAAGGCTTCACCAGGGCAGGCTCGGCACGCTTCAGACTGCGAGTCGTTACTTCAAGCGCGCGCTTTTCAATGTTCGGATCAGCAATCCAGTCGCCGGACAGCTTGACGAGAGCACCCCAATCACATGAGAACGGCAACTCCATTTCAACACTCACGACACCGTAATCGTAATACTTGATTCGTGCTTCCAGACGCGCTCCCGTCTCCAGTTCGATCGGGTCCAGGGGTTCAACAACCGGGGGCAGCTCAAACCGGACATACTCCGGGGTGGGATGAGTAAAGCTGGGCAGGCGCACGGGAGGTGGGGTCCGGAGAATCGAATTCAGCCGCTCCAGATTGATAGAGTCTGCAACATCGTACAAGATCAAGATCCGAAATATTCCCTGGAGGGCCATAGCGGGCCTCGCAAACTCAGGATGCCAGCGAACAGGAGTCGGGTCAAGTGCAGCCAGCAGTCCTGAATTTTCTCTCATTCCTCAACAAGAAGCTCCGAAGGCCCGTGCCCTGGCACCTTTCTTGACCGCCTATGCGCATGTATTTAATGCGCTCTGTATAGAAAAAGCCGCAGGAATAAACCTGCGCCGATTACGACTATTGGCCTGGGCTACTGTACTTTACGCTCTTCTTGATGGCCTGATC
>JAKASH010000578.1 GCA_021828225.1 Acidobacteriota bacterium
GGGTCGCGAACGTCCTGATGCCGGTCTATGCCGCGGTTGAAGTCGCAGCGGGCGCGCTCACGCTTGCAACAGGCGAGCGCATTCACTTTGCAAGCAGCTGGATGCGGCACTTTCTTGCCGCAGGACTTTGCCTGCTCGGGTCGGGCCTCGTGAGACTCGCTGAATATTTCGTCGCCCAAGGAGTGGGCGGGGTCACGTAGGAAGGGAGTGGACATGGCGCTCGATGTAACACCGGTCTATCGCAACCTGGGAACGCGGGTGACGTTTCTGGGCCTTGAAGCTGAAGACCTTTTCGCGATCCTCGCCTTGGCGGTCGTAACGAACGTCCTCGGCCGGTTCCTTCACCGGGACATGTTCGGACTTCCGATGAACCTTTTCCTGCAATATCTCGTGCCGGTGGCGAGCGTCCCGGCGCTGATGCTTTTCAAGTACGGGAAGCAGCGCGGGTATCTGCTCGACTGGGTGATGTTCCACGCAAAGCCTCACGTCTATTCGGCGCTCGAACGCGACAGCCAACTCAGTTCGAGCTACATCCGGGGAGAAGCCTGATGCCCATCACGATGGAACAGTACCAGCGATCGCTCAAGGAACCGGCGCTTGCCGACCAACTGAAGATCCGCGACCTGCTCGATAACGTCGCAGTCCAGATGAACGGGTCCTTAGTTGCAGGCTACCAGCTCACCGGGCTGCACTCCTACTACGGGGCGGACGACGACCGCAACCGCACCAAGGGGCTCCTTGAGGCGCTCGTGCGCTCACTTCCCGAGCGGTCCATGCGAATGCAGATGCGCTTTGAGATTACCGAAGGGACAGGAGATTTGCTCGGGCGCTATAACGCCCAGCAGCGAAACCCGAGCGCTGCGCTTCAGGTGCTCGACCGGGCGCGGGTCGAAGCGTGGAGGATGCGGGACGCCCGAGGCTATTACCTGCGCGGGTCTCTTCACGCTTACTTCATTTGGGACCCGAGAGTCCATCACCAGTCACCCGACTTTGAGTGGAAACGCAAGATGAAAGGCTCGAATGGCGGGGGCCTGAGCCTCGCGGCAACGAAATGCGTGGAGTGTACGCGCCAGGAGCATGAAGACCTTTTGGCCGAATTCAACAGCCTGATGAGCGGTGTCGAGACGACGCTTGAGGCGACCGGGATGCGCGCCCGGCGGATGACGCACCAAGAAATGTTCCTTGAAATCAAACGTGCCTTGAATCCCTGGGCGAACGACCGGCTTCCTTACCGCCCGCCCGAGCAGTCTCTTTCGTATGAAAGCGCCCGGAGCCAGATGGCGAACGTCAATCTCGAGGACGAACTCGATGATTACCTCAAAATCGGCGGTCTTCTCTACTCCTGGATCACGCTTAAAGATTTGCCCGACGCAACCTTTCCAGGAATCTTGCGGGAGCTTCTGCAGATGGATTTTCCGCTGGTCTTGAACGCCGGCGTGAACCTGCCCGACCACGCAAAAGTGGTGAAGAAGTACAAGGGCCGCCTGCGAAAAATGATGGCCGCGCAGCGCGACATCCACGGAGGATTCCGGCTGAACGTGGACGCGCAAGTGGCGGAGCGGCAACTGGTCAAAGTGCTTGAAGATGTGATCGCAAGCTCGGCGAAGACCTGCCAGTTGAGCCTCGTGTTGGGTGTCAGGACCTCAAAGCCCGCGCGCAACCGGCAGGAGCGGGAAGAAGCCGAGCGCCTCCTGGCTGACCGCCGGCAGCGCGTCCTCCACGCCCTTGCCCGGATGAATGGAGCGCGCGGCATCCCTGAGATGCTCGCACAGAAGCGGATGTTCTTTGGGGGCCTCCCGGCCATGGCGGAAGAAAACAAGCGCGAGATTGACATGCTGACGCTCAATGCCGCAGACCTTCTTCCAATCGAATTGCCGTGGCCGGGAACCCCCAACTCGCCTTTGGCACTCTTTGAGACGCCGACTCGGCAGTTACTTCCTTTTTCGCCCTTCGACTCCTCGCTTGGCGACGCCAACCTGCTTGTGATGGCGAAGTCCGGCGGCGGAAAGACTTTCATGGCGCAGTTGTTTCTGCTGATGATGGCGCGGGCGAATCCCTTGATTTCGATCCTCGAGCGCGGCGATTCCTACCGGCCCGTCGTTGAGCTCATGGGAGGGCGGTCGATTGACGTGAACCTAGAAGGCCGGGAGACGATAAATCCCTGGGACTTACCGCCGGGCCAAACGTCTCCGGGCAAAGAAAAGATCGCCCTCCTTAAGAACCTGACGCTGCACATGATCGGCGACAACCCCACCTCGGACCGCACCCTGCTCGATAATCTCCTGTCCGACGCAATTGCCCGCACCTATAAACGCTGCGCCATCCGGTTTTCGAATCCTATCCCCACATTTAACGATCTCCGCGAAGAGCTTGCGAACTGGCGGGATGAAGAGCGCCTAGAGCGGACTATTGATGAAGCGAAGCTCGCCTCAATCAAGCTGCGCCTTTGGACTGGAGAAAAGGGCATTTACAGCAAGCTCTTCGACTCGCCGACCACCATGCGCCTCGACTCGAACTGGCTCTTCTTTAATATCGAAAGCCTGAGTTCCGACCCGACGCTCGAAACGGCGATGAGCGTGCTGATTGCGAACGCCATGGCGGAACGCGCCTCCGGCCGAAGCGGCCAGCCCTCGATCACCGTCCTCGATGAATGCTGGGCGCTGCTCGATTCGCCGACGCTTGCGCCGGAGGTGGTGCAGCTTTTCCGCACGGCGCGCAAGCGTCATGGGAGCGTTTGGGGAATCTCGCAGACGGTCGAAGACTTTGTGGGCACGGAATCGCAGCCGCGAGTCCACGGGCCGGGAATCCTCAAGAATGCGACGACGAAGATCGTCGGCCAACAGCCCGGCGACACTTCGCCGCTTGCAAAGCACCTATTCCTCAATCCCGTTGCCATCAAGGAAGTCAAGGAGTTCAGCGCTCCCCGCAAGGGTCAAAGAGCGGAAGCGCTCATGGTGCTTGGGGAGAAGGCTGAGACAACCCAGGTGATCCGCCTTGTGCCTACCGCGTTGGACTATTGGGTGTGCACGACATTTCCACGGGAGCGGCGGTATCGAAGCTGGTTCCTCCGGAAGCACCAAGGCCGGCCGCTTATCGAGAGTTACCGGGAACTCGCTCAGAAGTTTCCGCGGGGCCTAGCCGAGCTTGCCGAGCTACCGGAGGAAATTTCAGGGGCAGTAATTCGGGAGGGCCTGAGTTGAAGGAAT
>JAKASH010000579.1 GCA_021828225.1 Acidobacteriota bacterium
GGACAATACTCCGCCAATCAACCACATTAAGCACATCATTTACATTATTCAAGAGAATCGAACCTACGACAATTACTTTGGCACTTACCCTGGAGCAAACGGTATTCCGATCGGCGTCAAGCTGCCCTATCGGCCGGGTGGTCCGCCCGAAGTGGCGCCGTTTCATCTCCATGACACCTCTATCCCACACGACCTGAATCACTCCTGGCAGGCGGCGAACGCCGCTTACGACGGCGGCAAGATGGACGGCTTTTTGTGGGCTGAGTGGCCAGAGGCGTTGCGGCATTACTGGAAGTCACCCGTCCCACAGCCCGACCCGAATCTAATTCATCCCAATCCGGTGGATCCGCAGAAAATGAAGCAGTATCAGGCACGGATGCAAAGCCAATATGGTATGGGTGCAGCCTCGCGCGGCGGACAAATCCAAGGGGGTCCGGCCGGGACGCTCCCTCCGGGGCCGCCTCCCAGTTGGGTGCTCAATACGATGTCCTATTACGATTGGCACGAGATTCCGAATTACTGGGAGTACGCCCGTCGTTTTACGCTCATGGATAACTTCTTCTCGTCGCTCATGGGACCGAGCGAACCCAATCATCTCTATACCGTCGCTGCTCAATCGGGTGGTCTGGTCAACAATCCCGGCCCCGGGCTCAGTGGGGAATTCGGCGTTTACGACTTTCCGACCATGGCCGAGCTGCTCCAGAATACCAATGTCACTTGGCGCTACTACGACGAACAAGATCCCCGTCGGCACACTCTGTGGAACCCCCTCGCTGGCTTTGTCGCCTTTCAAAAGGACCCCGCTCTGATGAAGCACCTCGTCCCGCTGGGATTTTTCTACCGAGATATTCAGGAGCATCAGCTTCCCGCAGTTTCCTGGATTGTTCCGACCTTTGAAAACAGCGAACACCCGCCCGCCGATGCAGTTCAGGGAATGTGGTACGTCACCAACCTCATCAATGCCGTCATGCAAAGCTCCTACTGGAAGGATACCGTCATTGTTCTGGTCTGGGATGACTTCGGCGGGTTCTATGACCATGTGCCGCCGCCGCAAGTGGATCGCTATGGTTTTGGGCCGCGGGTGCCTGCGATCATGATCTCGCCTTTCGCGAAGCAGGGTTTCGTCTGCCATACTCGCTTCGATTTCACTTCGCCGCTGAAGTTGATCGAAGAGCGCTTTGGGTTGAAACCTTTGACCCAACGAGACGCCGACTCCAAGGACATGCTGGATTGTTTGGATTTCAGCCAGAAGCCGCTGCCGCCGGTGGTGATCACTCCGGAGACGAAGCTGGATTTCAGCGAACTCAAGACAACAATGCCCTGAGGCGGCGAAATTAACGTCGCCGGGGCAGGGCCAACATCGCTCTGGCGCGCAGTATCCCGCTGTCCTTCTGAACATAGGCCATAACCACCCCATAAGCAGAAACCTATCCACGGGAGTTTTGCATGATATCCGAATTCAATAGGCGGGAATTCTTGAAGAGCGCCGCAGCTGTTACGATTGGACCACGCCTGTCCTGGGCAGCTTTTCCTCAACCGAACGTACTTTTCGTTCTTGCTGATGAATGGCGCGCACAAGCATTGAAGTATTCGGGCGACCCAAATGCTCATACGCCGACGCTGGATCGACTGGCAAGGCAGAGCTTGAATTTCACGAATACGATCTCTGGACTACCGGTGTGCAGCCCGTTTCGCGCGAGTCTGATGACGGGCCAGTATCCACTGACGAATGGCGTGTTTATTAACGATGTGCCTCTGAAACCCAAGGGAGTGACTCTGGGGGAAGCGTTCGCGCACGCCGGTTATCGAACCGGCTATATCGGCAAATGGCATCTCTACGGAAGTCCCGATGGTCACTATGGGCGACGCCTTTCCTACATCCCTCCGGATAGGAGATACGGTTTCGATTACTGGAAGGCGTGCGAATGCACACATGACTATAACCATTCTCTGTACTACGCGGACAATGATCCCAATCCGAAGTACTGGCCAGGCTACGACGCTTTCGCCGAAACCGATGATGCGTGCCGGTTTATCGAGGTCCAGATGAAAGCGCGACAGCCATTCTTTCTGACGCTCTCTCTAGGCCCGCCGCACTTTCCATACGCGACGGCCCCCGCGCAATATCGCGCCATGTATGACACACGCGAAATTCAGCTCAGGCCGAATGTACCAGAAGACAAGAAGAAAGAGGCGACGCAGAATTTGCGTGGATACTACGCGCATATTGCGGCGCTTGATGAGTGTATCAATCGGCTTCTAGCGACACTTGAAAGATCCGGGGCAGCGGAGGACACAATCGTGGTGTTCACGTCCGATCATGGCGACATGATGTTATCGCAAGGACTGACGACTAAGACGTACCCATGGGACGAGTCTATTCGTGTGCCATTTCTGTTGCGATACCCAAGAAAGCTAGGGTTGAAGGGGCGGCAGTTGCGAACGCCTTTAAACGCACCGGATATTATGCCGACTTTGCTGGGACTCTGCGGGATTCGAGAGCCAGAAGGAATTCAGGGGACAGATTATTCAAAGCTCCTGCTTGGCCGGAAGACAGCAGACCTGCCGAAGTCTGCGTTTATGAATCTTCCGGCGTCATTCGGTCCGGCCAGGCAGTACGGTTTCGCCCCGTATCGTGGTGTCCGGACGGACCGCCATACCTATGTGCGTTCCATCCGTGGGCCGTGGCTGCTCTACGACAACGTGCAGGATCCTTATCAGATGCACAATCTGTGCGGGCGCAACGAAGTCAGTAAAATCCAGGCTGGACTGGAACGTGAGCTGAGTGGTTGGCTCACAAGACTACAGGACGAGTTCCTGCCCGGTGAAGACTATCTACGGCGAAGAGGTCTAACCCACTACTTCGAGGTGAACGCGAAGATAGGTCACTCGCAGAGCCCGTGGGGTGATTGGAAATCGACAGAAGTAACCGTCTTAAACTCTACGATTCCCTGAAGCCTGCTATTTTCTGAACCACCGCGCACGACCCCAATGGCAAGTGCGCAAGTTCCATATAAAGTTTTTTATACTTTTAACTATACATACTTTGGCTTCGCAAATACAGGTGTTGGGCTCCGAATTTGAACAAATTACGTCAACACAACCGGCACGCATCATCCAGTTAGGCGCTCGTATCCAGTGGTAAGTGTTCAAGGAGCTATGGAGAACAAGATGAAATTGTTAAAAAATATCGCTCTCGACGCC
>JAKASH010000580.1 GCA_021828225.1 Acidobacteriota bacterium
GCTGATCGGCCCCGGCCTCAATGACCTCGACCTGTCGCTTTTGAAAGACACCTCCCTCACCGAACAGGTAAAGCTCGAGCTGCGGGCGGAGTTTTTCAACCTCCTCAATCGTCCCAACTTCAACCCTCCCAACTTGATTGTCTTTACCCAGCCCGGAGGCCCTCCGTCCCCAACCGCCGGAGTGATGACCAGCACTTCCACCAGCGCCAGAGAGATTCAGTTCGGCCTAAAACTGATCTGGTGACCCGGGCTTGCCGCACACCCAGTAGCCACGGTTGGCGCTTTCCCAACCGTTTTTTATTGCCAGGAAAATTGTATTCCAACGATGCGAGGGGTTTCGTGCGGCGAAGCAGATTGACCGTCAAAAAGAAAATGCGCTCCGTGACCCGCAGACGATGCACGTGCGACACCGCCACGGAATAAACCCGAATAAGTACCCACGGTCAATCAAGGACGGATTGACCGTGGCCACCCGCTGAAAATAAACGGCTGGTCGCCCCAAAGGGCGAAAAACCTGCTTCAGACCGTGGAAGTCAGGTGAGAATCCGCGCCCGCACCCCTGACTCGCCCTCACTCGCGCTTGGTGAGCAGCTCCGCCAGGTGCATCGTCTTCAGTGGCAAGCCTTGCCGATGAACGTACCCGGCCACATGCATCAGGCAGCCGGAATCGTTCGCCACCAGGTATTCCGCCCCCGCCTCCATCGCGGCGCGCGCCTTGTCCGCTGCCATCGCCACGGAGACCTCCGGAAACTTCACGGCAAAGGTTCCACCAAATCCGCAACACAATTTGAAGTCCTGCATCTCCACCAGCTCAATGCCCCGCACCGCGCGAATCAGCCGGCGCGGCTCGTTCTCCACGGCGAGTTCGCGCAGCAGATGGCAGGCGTCATGGTAGGTGACGCGGTGAGGAAAACCCGCCCCCACGTCCTCCACTTTGAGCACCTTCACCAGAAACTCTGAGAACTCATAAAACCTGTCGGCCAGTTGCTTGGCCTTCGCAAGGCGGGGCGGATCCGCGGCAAACAGTTCTCGGTAAAAAACCCGCACCATGGCGGTGCAAGAACCCGACGGCGCGACCACGTAATCCACGTCATCGAACAGCTCAAGGTTACGCGCGGCGACCGCGCGAGCCTCCTCGCGGTAGCCGGTGTTGAAGGCCGGCTGGCCGCAGCAGGTCTGCGCAGCGTTGAAGCTCACCTCGACGCCCAAGCGGCGCAAGAGCGTCGCCGAGTGCTCGCACACCTGGGGGAAAAACTGATCGCCCAGGCAAGTCACGAAAAGGCCGACGCGGAGCGGACGGCTGCTCATGACCGGCCCCAGATCTTCCCTCGGGTTATGTGAGCCTTTGGCGTTGCTAGGTTGAGAGTCATCAGACACCGCGCCGCTCGCCCCAACGGCGGCAACGCAGGGGGAGCATCGAGACCGTAACCGTACTTGATTTCATTTTGGAGGTCAAGCTGCCGCCGTGAATCATTCTCGCTCAGGGTTGGCAAAGCCGGAAAGCTGCGCGCCGATCACTCGCGAAACGCCGCGCGGAATTCGGCGCAGGGCTTGTTGATTTCGCCTCAAGCAGGTCAAGGCCCAAGGTCGTCTTGATAAATCTCTTTTGATCATTCATCATGATCGAAGATGAGTGTGCGCGCCAAAATCCGGACACTTTTCCGGCTGCTTTTCTTAGCCCTGATTCTGGTCACCGTGGGTGTGGTTTCGGCCATCACTACCATCCGCCTGACGGTGCACGGTCGGCAGGAACAATTGCCGAACCTGGCCGGCCAGTCCGCCGATAAGGCGAGACAACTGCTGGCAGCGCTTGGACTGGAGATGAGGGTTGAGGATAAGTTGTATAGCAGCCGAATACCTGCGGGCGATATTCTCTCTCAGATGCCGCCCGTAGGTTCATTGGTGCGGCCACAGCAGCAGGTGCATGTGCTCGTGAGCCTGGGCCCGCCGCAGGTGACGGTGCCGAACGCCATTGGATCTAGCCTGCGAGCGGCGCGGATCGTCTCCATCCAACAAGGGCTCACGATCGGCGACATTGCCTCGGTCTTTTGGCCTGCGGGCGGGCCCGGCCAGGTTGTGGCGCAGGATCCGCAGCCCTCCGCGGCGGACGTGCGAAGTCCCGCCGTCAACTTTTTGGTCTCGCTCGGCGACGCCCCACTCGCCTTCCTTTGTCCCAGCTTTGTCGGCCAGTCGCTCTCGGAAGCCCGCCTCGAGCTTGCCCAAGGTGGGTTTAATAGCCTGCAGGTTACCCCCGTCTCGTCCACTGGAGAGCCCACCGGCACGGTGATCCAGCAGGTGCCGCTTCCCGGAAGCAAGATTACCCCCGGCACGGTTTTCGATTTCGAGGTTGCAAAGTAGAGGACGGAACCGAAAAGCGAAAAGGCGCGCTGGCGTTGCGGAAGCGAATCACGGTAAATCGGCGAACCTCAAGAGCACCGGCTTTTGAGCGAGAAAACTGAGGCGGGAGATTTCCCGAACCGCCTTGGCCACGCGCTTTTCCTGAGTGGGCTCGAGGGTCATTACAAATGGCAGGTGTCGCTGGGGCATGCCCGGCTCCTGAAGGACGGAATCAATGTTGATGCGATGCCGCGCCAGGAGGGCGCAGACCCGCGCCAAAATGCCGGGCCGATCGCGAACCACAAGTCGCAGATAAGTAGCAACCACATCCTCGTCGGGAGAAACGATGCGGGCAGGATGCCAATGCGCATAGCCGAGCGGCGTTGCTCCCGCGCCCCCCGCCGCTAAAGTCCGGGCGATCTCCACCACGTCGGAGAGCACCGCCACGCCGGTCGGCTCACCCCCCGCGCCGCGGCCGGTCAGCGTGGTGACTCCGCCCTTGTTGCCCACGAGCATAATGCCGTTGGTGGGGCCGTGAACGCTGGCGAGTTGCGAGGCGCGCGGAATCATCAGCGGGCGCACAAAGATTTCCAAGCGGCCGCGGGGTTGCCGCCGGGCAACCCCCACCAGCCGAACCGTGCGGTCCAGGCGGCGAGCGTAAGCGAAGTCCACTTGGTCAATCTCCTGAATGCCCTGGGTGGGAATGTCCTTCACGGGCACCGCTTGGCCGAAGCACACCATGGCGAGGATGGCAATTTTGTATCGAGCGTCGAACCCCGCGACGTCAAAGGTGGGGTCAGGCTCCGCGTAGCCCTTCTGCTGGGCCTCGGCGAGGGCCGTCCGAAAGGTGGCGCCCCGCCGTTCCA
>JAKASH010000581.1 GCA_021828225.1 Acidobacteriota bacterium
AAGGCGAGGAGCTTTGATCAGACACTGACGGCGCTCAGCCAGCTTGCGACAGCAAACGTGGTGACGCCTTACCCCGAACTCGCGCAGCACATCGCGCGGGAATTGGGATTGCCGCAACCGCCGCAGACTGGGATTAGTGAATAGGGATCAGGGAGGAACAGAAAAATGCTGAACACTTTGCAAGAACACGCGACACCTCGATTCATGGCCACGCTCGAAGCCGAGGCGGGAGACGCGGCGGGGAAGGTGCGAATCCCGCTGGCCGTCACCGGGACCTGGGCGCGCGGGTCCAGCAGATTCTCGATTACGCCGCAGGATCTGGAATCGATAGTGCGCAACTTTCGCGAGCGACAGAACGGCGAAATCAACGTGGACTATGACCACGCGAGCGAGATGCCGGAAGTCGCCGCCGGCGGCCCTATCCCCTCTGCCGGACGGATTGTCGGCATCGATCCGCCGGAAGCCCAGGGCCGCCGCACCCTTCTGTGGGGATGGTTTGAACCCACGGAACGCGCCCGCACGCTGATAAGCAATCATGAATACCGGTACATCTCTCCGGCGATCGACTGGGGCGCGAAGAACAAACGGACCGGCAAACCGCAGGGGGCGACGCTCACTTCCGTGGCGCTCACGAACCGGCCGTTCTTGGAAGAAATGCCGCAAATCCGGCTGTCCGACCCGGCCTATCGCCTGGTGGACGCAAGCGCCGGAACAACGGACACCGGGGCCCCCGAGGGCGCCCAATCAACAGGAGGTTCTATGAAGAAGGTTCAAGTTTCCGTCGCCGACGGAAAAGTCAGGATCAACCATCCGGACCTGACGGACGAGTACTACGCCGATCCGGAAGATCTCGCAAACTGCCTGGCCGTGCTCGGCAACTCGCCGGACGCCACGCCCGACGCTGAGACGGACACCAACACCGACCAGGTTCCGCTGGCGCAGGCGGCATCGGTGCTGTCCGAAGCCGAGGCCAGGGGCAAATCGATTCCCGCGGTGGAAGTTTTCCGCGCGCGCGTGGAACAGGCGCTCAATGACGCCGTGCGGAGCGGCAAGATTCTGCCGCGGCGCCGCGACGACTGGCGGAGGATCGCGCTGGCGGACTTCAGCACTTTTACGCGGCTGATGGCCGAGCAGACAGCGCGCATTCCGCTGCAGCCGTTGGGCTTCTCAGGCGGCGTTCCGGAGAACGTCCAGGCGCAGGTGAAGTTCATGGCGGAACAGCGCATGCACGAACGCGGCATCAGCTACGGGCAGGCGCTCAGCGAAATCGGCCGGGAACAGCCTGACCTGATCCACCAGTACCGGCGGTCGGTGAGCGGGGGCCAATAGCCCGCGCGCAGGAGCAAGTTGCAGTCAGGCAAGAAGCAATTTTTCGTAGGGGCACGGCGTGCCGTGCCCAAATCACCGGGCCGACGCTGTCGGTCCCTACAGGAGGAAATCTGTGGCAGGAGCAACCTACGTTCTCGATAAGACTTACAAGATCACCAGCGCCAGCGGCGTCACACAGTACCGCGCCGTGGTGCCGGGCACGAATGACGGCGATTGCCAGTTGCCCACGGCAGCCAACCAGCTTGCGTGGGGCGTCACCCAGGAAGACCAGCCCAACCAGAATGAAAACGTGAGCGTGCGGAAGTACGGCATCTCGCGTGCTTACGCCGCCGGCGCCATCAGCAAAGGCGAATACGTGGAAGTGGCCGACGTGACCGGCGCTCTGCAGGCGGCTGATCTCGCGACCGTGCCGGCCTCCGCAACTCTGCACAACATTGTGGGCATCGCGGAAAGCTCGGCCAACGCGGGCGAAGTGTTCTTCGTGTTTCTCTCGCCTAACCCGGTTGTCGTGCCGGCCAGCTAACGCGATTGGCGATTGGGCGATTTGCGATTGGTGATTGAAGGCATTCACAAATCACCAATCACCCCATCGCAAATGTTCATGCGGGTCAGGCCCTGGCGGTCAGCAGCCGGGGTACTACGTCCCACTTTGAGCCGTGCGACCTGCTGACGGGTCTCCGCGTTTTAGGCTGGTAGCCACGGCATGCGTTTGATGCCGTGGGTTCGCAGAAAGGCACAAAGCCCGTGCCGTGGCTACCGCTACCCGCGCGCGGAGCGCCAACTCAGAGTGGACTTGGAGAATTGCCATGCCAGACATTTCGATGGTTCATGTTGATCAGGCTTTGACCAACGTTTCCATCGCTTATCACAACGCTCAGTTCATTGCAGACCAGGTGTTCCAGCCGATTCCGGTGAGCAAGCAGTCCAACAAGTACTTCATCTACTCGAAGGACCGCTTCCGCATCATGGATGACGCACGCCGGCCCGGAGCGCGGGCGAATGAAATCAACTGGACGCTTTCCACTGACACCTACTTTGCCGAAGGGCACGCGCTGGCGCAAGCCATTCCTGACGAACTGCGCGCCAACGCTGACCAGGCCATCGACGTGGACGTGGACACCACTGAAACTCTCACCGACCTCATTTACCTGCAGCGGGAGATCCAGATCGCGGCGGCGGCGACGGACCCGACGGTGGTGACGCAAACGGCCGCGCTTTCCGGGACCAGCCAGTGGTCCGACTTTAATGACTCCGACCCCATTGCCGCCATAGAGACGCAGAAGGCGACCATCCAGAAGCAGATCGGGCAGCCCCCGAACGCCCTGGTGGTCGGCTACCCGGTGTTTCTGCAACTGCGGCAGCACCCGAAGATCATCGACCGCTTCAAGTACACGCAGGTCGGCATCCTGCAGCCCGATCACCTGAAGTCGGTCTTCAACGTGGACTACTTCCTGATCGGCGGGGCCATCAAAAACCTCGCCAAGGAAGGCGATCCGGACAACTTCGACTACATCTGGGGCAAGAACGCGCTGCTCTTCTACAAGCCCCCGACGCCGGGCCGCCGCACCGTTTCGCTGGGCTACCAGTTTACCTGGCTGTTCGGCGCCAACACGGACGGCTTCCTGGTGAAGCGCTATCGCGATGAGTCGCGAACGGCGGATGTTGTGGAAGTCCAACTCTATTACGACGCCAAAGTTGTGGCGTCCAACGCCGCCTATCTGTGGCAGTCGGCGGTGGCGTAAGCCAATTGGTGATTCAGCCGGGTAGCGCGACCTCCGGTCCTGAGGTCCGCGGTCTTTCTCAAGAAAAACCGCAGACCGCAAAAACGGCGGTCTGCGCTACCGGCTTTCTCAAAAAAACCGCAGAC
>JAKASH010000582.1 GCA_021828225.1 Acidobacteriota bacterium
CTGGACGCATCTGCTGACCGACAACGACGGTCCGTATTGCGAAATCCAGGCAGGACATTTTCAAACTCAGTTGAGCCAGGAATTCATGCCTCCGCAGAAAGTCGAGTCGTGGAACGAGTACTGGTACCCGGTGGCGGGACTGGACGGCGGTTTTGTCGAGGGGACGCCGCAGATGGCCATCAACGTTGTCTACCCTGCATCCGATGCGGCGGGAAAATCCCCGGTGGAGTTGGCCGTGAGCCCTGCGGTAGCGCTCAACGGTGCAAAGGTGGAAGTGAAGCTGGGGTCCGAGACGCTGAAGGATTTTGCCCCGGTGTCCTTTGAGCCGCTGGTAACCAAGAAATTTACGATTCCGGTCACAGACGTTGCGGCGGCCAAAAAGCAACTGGACGTCACGATCCGGAACGCGGCAGGGAAGACGCTGCTCCACTGGTTTGCCGGGGCTCCTGTGGACGGCAATCCAGACCTTTCGGTGAAGGCCGGCATTCACAAGATCAATCAGGAACCAAACCGCGAGCTGTCGATTGAGGAGCTTTTTCTGCGGGGCGTGAACGACGAGAAAGAAGGAAGGTCGCTGGAAGCCACCAGGATTTACAAGGAAGTGCTGAAGCGGGATTCGGGCTACGTGCCGGCGCTGCTGAAGCTGGCGGTGCAGCAATATCTGGCGGCGGATTTTGCCAGCGCGGAAGGATTGATGGTGCGCGCCCACGCTCGCGATGCGAAAGATCCGCAAGTGGGCTACCTGGCCGGAGTGATTTATAAAGGGGCGGGGAAGATGGGGCTCGCCCGGGACGGTTTCTGGTCTTCCATTCGATTTGGGGGCGCAGAATCTCCGGCGCTGATCGAACTTGGCGAGATCGCGATCGAGCAGAAGGAATATGCGGAAGCCGAAAAGCTGCTGCGAAGAGCTCTGAGTTATAACCCGGATGATGGCGTCGCGCTGAGCGATCTGGCGGTGGCTTTGCGGCTGGACGGCAATCTGGAAGAGGCTTCGAAAGTCGCTTCAGAAGCCGCTGCGAAGATGCCGATTCTGCCTTACGCGCTTGCCGAACAGTGGCGGGAGGAAGCGGCGCTCGGCGACGGCGCTGCCGCGCAGCGTGCCGCGGATGTTTTCAAGAATGCCGTGGGCTACCGCTCGCAGGGCTACCTGGAAGCGGGGGCCTGGTACCGCAATCTCGGGGACTTGGGCTCGTCGGACTTTGTGCTGCAGGCGGCCTCAAAGAATCTGGCGGCAAAGGAGGTTTCTCCGCTGATCTATTACTACCAGGCCGCAAACGCCTGGGATGAGGGCCGAGCCAGTGAGGCTGCGAACGCGGCCAGCGAAGGGATGAAAGCCAATGTGGAAGCGGTCTTCCCGGCTCGGCCCGAGGATGCAACGGTGCTGCGCGAAGTGCTGGCTCACAATCCCTCTGACGCGCACGCGCAATATTTTCTCGGAAATTTCCTCTTCGCCCATGCGCATTACACGGAGGCCGCGGACTTGTGGAAGCAGGCTGCCGGCGAAGGTTTCCACTACGCGGTGCTCGATCGCAATCTCGGCGTCTATGCCTGGAAGGTGCAGAACGATCCTGCGGCGGCCGCCGGGTATTATGCCAGCGCCATAAAAGAGGCTCCCGAGGATTACCGGCTTTACGTGGCGCTCGATGAAATTTACACACAGCTCGGCAAAACCAGCGAGCGTGAAAAACTGTTTGCCAGTGCCCCTGCGGACGTTCTTGGCCATGACCTCGTGCGCGCGCGCCGGGTGCTGTTGAATGTCGAGGAGCGCCGCTATGATCAGGCGCTGGACGCGCTCGCGGGACACAACTTCAAGCCGTGGGAAGGCGGCCAGATCATTCACCAGTTGTTTGTGCTGGCCAACCTGCAGAAAGGCAGGCAGGCGTTTGCAGCGGGACAGTTCAAGGCGGCGGAAACGTCCTTCCGGGCGGCGCTCGAATATCCCACGCACCTGGGCGTGGGCAAGCCCGAAAATCCCCAGGACGAGGAAGCGCTCTACTGGCTGGGGCGGGCACTTGAAGCGCAAAGCCAAACGAGCGCGGCCCGCGACGCATGGCAACAGGCTGTGCAGGAAATGCGCTCGGTGGAAGGTGCATTGGAAGAGGGCGGCCCGAGTTCGTCGCGATTCTATGCGGCGCTGGCGCTCGACCGCCTGGGCCACGCGGACCAGAGCGCCAAGATTCTTGATGGGCTGGCGAAAGGGCCGGCGGAGGGCCGCAAGTCGGCTTACGATTATTATCTTGCGGGACTGGTTGAAAATTACCGCCAGCAGGATGGCCAAGCCCTGGCGTCTTTCCACCGCGCCCTTGAGATGGATCCCGGACTGTGGCAGGCGCGTGTGGCGCTTCAGCGCGAGAGCGATTTCAAGTAACGAAGGTTTGCTGAAGCGGCGTGCGATGACTTGGAAAAGATTTCGACCCTAAGGCATTTGCTTGCACATTCGAGCGTTATCTCCGACTCCAATACTATACGCGGCGCATTAAATGGATTCGGCGGCAGAGCCCCGATGCGTCGGGGCCGCAGGCAGAGCCGTGTTCCCTGTGGCTTCGGCCCCTGAGGACTCAGCGGCTGAAGCCGCAGAAACTGCGTTGCAACCTCTCCGGCACGGCTGAAGCCGTGCCCTGACGCCTTCCTTGATTGGCCATGCGCACGGATCTAATACGTTCTGTATATTGTTGCGTTTTGAAAATGCGCTTACCTGTAGCGCCTTCAAGGTGGCATGCCGGGCATAGAGCCCAGCGCTACAACTAACAGGCGTCTTCGCAAAGCGGGGGCATTTGTTGATTCGAACGGTGTATTTACAGTACCCTTAAAATAGGCCGAAATTGAACATGCGCATTGCGAAGCGGTATACCAGGACTCCAGGAGAGTTCCGGCGTGTAGCAGGGAAGTCGCGAAGCACGATCAGCCCGCCATCAAAGCGCAATGAATGAAAGTGAACGGAGCGCATGGTAAAGCATCTTGCTGACCTTGAGAGAGGCCGATCTGCGTGACGTCCGCAGCGCCTGTACGACCTTCAATCTGAGTAGAGTAAACGTGGGACGGTATTCATTTATCCTGGCAGGTCTGTTGCTGGTGAGTCTGTGTCTCGGTGCAGTGGCTAACGGGAAGGCGGGCAAAACTCAGATGCCTCTGGACCGAGCCCTGGCGGCGGCCCGGGTGGCCATGCTCAATCGGCGTTTTTCGGATGCCGTCCATC
>JAKASH010000583.1 GCA_021828225.1 Acidobacteriota bacterium
CTCGGTATCGGTGGTTTGCCCCACCAGGCGGCCGGGCATTTGCCGCACAAACTTTTCACGCGTTGCGAGGAAACCGACGAACGGCCCTCCAAAGGCTACAGGCACGCCAAAGGATTGCGCTTCGCCGCAGACAATGTCCGCTTCCGCCGGAGGTTTGACCACCGCCAGCGACAGCGGCTCCGTCACCGTCACCACCAGCAGCGCGCCGTTCTTGTGGGCAAGCTCGGCCACTTCGCCGAAACGCTCGATCACGCCCAGAAAGTTCGGCGACTGCACCACGACCGCTGCCGTTTCCTTGTTGACCGCCGATTCCAACGCGGCAAGGTCCAGTTGCCCGGAAGCCGAGTAAGGAACGTCGACGATTTCCGTTCCCTGGTGGCGCAAATAAGTTGCCATCACTTCGCGATATTCGGGATGCACCGTTCTTGCCACCACCACGCGGTTCCGGCGCGCCAGGCGCATGGCCATCAGGACGGCTTCATTGGTGGCCGTCGAACCGTCGTAGAGCGACGCGTTGGCCACTTCCATCCCGGTCAACTGGGTGATCAGCGTCTGGAACTCGAACATCGCCTGCAGAGTGCCTTGCGCAAGCTCGGCCTGGTAAGGCGTGTAGGCGGTAAAAAATTCGCCGCGGGAAAGCAGGGCATCGACGGCGGCGGGCCGGAAATGCGAGTAAGCCCCCGCACCCAGCAGCGAGGCATACTCGCGCGTGCTTTGGCTGCCAGCTTCCTGGAAAAACTCCAGAATCTCCTGTTCCGAAAGCGGGCCCGGCAAATTCAGCCGGCCTTGAAACCGAATCTGTTCAGGGATTTGCGAAAAGAGCTCTTCAATCGAACTGTACCCGAGTGTCCGGAGCATTTCGGCCCGGTCACGCGGAGAGTTCGGGAGATAACGCATTAGTGCGACTCCGCCTCCCGGATGTACTCTTCGTATTCCTCAGAGGACATCAGCTTGTTGACTTCCTTGGGGTTCGACATCTGCACGCGGATCAGCCAAGCACCTGCGTGCGGGTCGGAATTCAAGAGCTCCGGATGGTCCTGGAGCTTGTCGTTGACGGCGGTCACTTCGCCGGTTACGGGCGAGTAGATCTCCGAAACGGCCTTAACCGATTCGACAGTTCCGAAGGTCTCCGCCGCCGTTACAGAATCGCCCTCTTTCGGAAGCTCGACGTAGACGATGTCGCCCAATTCTTTCTGGGCGTGGTCCGTGATTCCAATCGTTCCGGTATCGCCGTCGACTCGAATCCATTCATGATCTTTGGTGTATTGAAATTCTTCAGGGTACATGGAAACAACACTCCCACAGGATTTGTTATCGGGGCCTGCTGATTTTTTCGCCCCGTCTTCCCATCCTACTTTGGTCGTTTGTAAAAAGGTAGTGCCACTTGCTTTGCCCGCACCTTTCTTCCCCGGATTTCAATCAGAATTTCCTGTCCCGGCCGGGCTGCCGCGGGCGGAACATAGGCGAGCCCGATATTCTTTTTCAGGAACGGAGCGGGCGAACCGCTGGTGACCTGTCCCACCTTCTCGTCGCCAATCCACACCGGGTAACCATCGCGCCCAATGCCGGGTTCTGACATTTCAAAGCCCACCAGTTTTTTGCGAAGCCCTTCCGCGCGCTGCTTCAGCAGGACGTCCCTGCCCAGGAAATCGCCTTTTTCCAGTTTGCAGATCCAGCCGAGGTTGGCTTCCAGCAAGGTGGTGTTCTCGTCCAACTCGTGCCCGTAAAGAGCGTATCCCGCCTCCAGACGCAGCGTGTTGCGCGCGCCCAGCCCGATCGGCTGCAGGCCTTCATCTTTTCCGGCTTCGAACAGGATGTTCCACACGTGCTCGGAATGCTCGGGCGAAAAGTAAAACTCGAACCCGTCCTCGCCCGTGTAGCCGGTCCTTGCCAGGAGCCCATTCACCTCGCAGCAGCGGGCGGGCGAAAACCAGTAATAGCGGATTGAAGAGTGATCGAAGCTGGTGACTTTGCTGAGAATTGCCGTGGCCCGGGGGCCCTGCAAAGCAAGCTGCGAATATTGTGAGGAGACGTTTTCCAGTTCAGCGCCCGCGGAGTTGTGCTCCACAAGCCACTCATAATCCTTCTCGGTGTTGGCCGCGTTCACGCAGATGAAATAGTCGTTTTCGCCCAGGCGATGGACCACGCAGTCATCTACGGCGCTGCCCTGCGGGTACATAATGGCGCTGTACTGGGCCTGGTGGTTGCTCAGGCGCGAAACGTCATTGCAGGTGATCGATTGGAGGAAGGCAAGCGACTTGGGGCCGCGCACCGTGATCTCGCCCATGTGGCTGACGTCAAACAGCCCGGCGCGGGTCCGCACGGCCAGATGTTCCTGGGTGATGCCCGAGTATTCGATCGGCATGTCCCAGCCGCCGAACTCCGTCATCCGCGCGCCCGCTGCCTTATGGACAGCGTAAAGCGCCGTACGTTTTGGCCCGAGATCTGTCGGCGTCGCCAAATCCAACCCTCCTTGCTCAGATGCGTTCCTGGAGCCGAACCATGGAACCTAACACACACCAAGACAGAGGGTCAAGCTCGTACGTCACAACTTCCTTCGAGCAGCGGTTTTTCTATCGTTCAGGAGGGCGGGGCCTTGGCCCCGCCGTTATCGCCCGACGCCAATTTCCCCTGTTTGCCTTGCAAGCTTGCGGCCGCAATCCGCTTGCGAGGTAAAAGAAGATTAGGTGAAAGAGCGATCCATCGTGTTCAAGGGCATGACCTTAACCCGAGCAGCCGGCCTTCGCAAAGCGCCATCCGGCCGGGGCAATCGCGGGCGGCGCCGCAGTAGAAATTGCTTGACAAAAGTACGCTATTATGCTAGTCTTTTCCATTGCAGGGGCCGCCTCGATGCCTGTAGGGGCGGGCCTTGTGCCCGCCCTTGGTCGCGGGTTGGCAGCCGCGGCACTGGTTCTTATGCCGCAGGCTTTTTGTAGCGCCCCGTCCGGTCGGGGAGGCTCTGCGGGTGGCAGGCAAAATCCGCAACGTTGCAGAACAAACGTAGCGGTACAATGGCAGACAACGCGGCGACGTGAAGAGGGCCCCGAGGAACTATGATGCCATGGGTAGGCTACAAAACGGCGGTAAAATCCTTGAAGAATGAGGTTGCAAGACCGTTTTGGACGGCAAAAACAAAAAAAGAATTCTTTTTTTAAAAAACGAACCGGGGAAGTTGTTGAAAACAAAAGAAAGTGG
>JAKASH010000584.1 GCA_021828225.1 Acidobacteriota bacterium
ATGGGCGGCACGGAACCGTTCCGCTGCTGGGCGTTAATCATGTCAAACAGGTAGTTTGTATAAACCGCCGCCGCATTGAAATTGTAGACGGCTGCGTCCATGGAGTTCTGGCCGTCCTGCGTCCAGCCCATCTTTTCGCGCGTGGGTTCTTCGCCCGGCATGCTGTGCGCCGACTCGCTCAGGGTGCGACGAATGGCTTCCTGCATCCGGTTGATCGCCGGTTCGGACGAGGAAAAGCTCCCCGCCGCGCGCCAGTCCGTGTGGACGTTGACGCCCACCAGGCTCGCGAGCGAAGGCTTGTAATCGAGGCCGTCGACTTCCACGTAGCGGAAACCGTGATAAGTGAACTCCGGATCGAGCGCCCCCCGCCCTTGCATGTTGAGGATTAGTTCGTCGGTCTGAAAACGGCCGTAGGTGTGGGTGTGGTCGTACTGCATGTTGACCGTGCCGTCCGGGTTGAGCTCCAGGTTATATTTCAGAACGATCTTCTGGCCGGGCTTTCCGTGGGCTGTAAACCGTGCCCAGCCGGTGAGGTTGACACCCAGATCGTAAACGTAAACATTCGGCTTTGGTTCCGTGAGCCGGACGGGATGGACGATTTCGGTTTCGCGAATGGGCGGCTCCATCTGCGCTTCCATTTTCCCTTTCGGAGCCGAGACCACGTCGGCCTGGTGCCATCGGGAGTCGTTGAACTGCGGCTTGTCCCATCCCGGCATGGCACGTCCGGCATTGTAAGTGATGCCGCTGCGAATGTCGTTAAACGCAATGGGGCCTGTGGACCACTTCCAGGATGAATCGGAGGCAATCGTTTCATGACGGCCGTCGGGGAATTCCACATCGAGATTGATCAGCAGCCGGGGAGTTTGCCGCCACGGGGCGTTCTCGAATCCGAAAAGGTCAGGAGTGATGGTGTGGTACCACCCGTTGCCCAGCACGACACCCAATGCATTGCGGCCCGGGCGCAAAAGGTGGGTGACGTCATAGGTGACGTAAAGCACGCGTTTGTCATAATTCGTAAAGGCGGGGTCGAGCACATGATGCCCGACGCGCTGGCCGTTCAGGTAAAGCCGGTAATACCCCAGGCCACAAATGTAGGCCGTGGCCCGCAGGGGACGCTCGGGAAGCGTGACAACCCGGCGCAGGTAGAGCGCCTGCTCGTAATTGACCGCGATGCTTCCGCTGATCCACTGGCCAGCCCAGTCGGAGACTTGCAGCAGGCCCATGCTCCACATGGCCGGCCGGCTCCAGGGCGAAACCTTCCCGGCCTGGTCCCAAACGCGGACTTTCCACCAGCAGCGGGTGCGCGAAGCAAGCTCCTTGCCGGAGTATTCCACCTGGATGGACCGGTCTGACTCGACCTTGCCGCTGTCCCACAGGTCGGCTTTGCCGGCTTGTAACAGGGCCTGACTGGAGGCAACCTGGATCTGATAGGCCGTCTGCCGCAAACCACGCGCACCGGCTTCGTCTGATTTCAGGACCCAACTTAGCCGCGGCCTGGGCACGTCAATCCCCAACGGGTTCGTGCGGTACTCGCAACGCAGGGATACCGGCTGCAATGCCGAAGCTGTCAGGTTCCCTTGACCCTTTCCATGCAACGGGCCGAACACAAAGAGCATTGCCAGGAAGATTGCTGCTGTCGTTCGATTTGCTGCCTTGCCCATATCAGTTACCGCCCTCCGGGACTTGGATGTGGTGCAAAGCCAGCATTGTAGCGCCTGTAGCCCGCCCGCGGTAGGGACAATTCATGAATCACGCCTGTCAAAATTCGCCTCGGTACGTAACGGGAGTAGTGGGTTCGGCAATGTCCGCCTGGCTCGTCCGGCAGAAAACAATTCTCATGAGCGGAGTGTGAGGAACTTGGGGTTAGAATGTTGAGACAGAGCAACTCTTATAGTGGCGAGAAGGCAACCGATGTGTTCTGCCCTTGTCGTTGTATTGTTCCTGAGTCTTGCTGGCGTCGCTGGCCCCGTGGCAGCGCGGGCGGCGGCCATGCCCTCGCAACCGAATTCTGACTCACTTCACACTGGAGTGGCGCTTCTTCAGCGAAAACGGTTTGCCCAGGCGCGGGATGTGCTGTTAGGGGTTGTCCAGCGCCACCCGCAATCTGCCGAGGCGTTCTTCTACTTAGGGATCGCAGAACTCGACCTGGAAAATGCCGCCACAGCCGAGAGATATTTCCGCCGGTCACTGGCTTTGAAGCCTGATTCCCCTAACACGCTCTACAACCTTGGGGTGGTCTTGCTCGACTTGAGGAGGCCTTCCGAGGCGATTCCATTGCTGGAGAAGGCCGGGACCTTAGAGAAGCCAACGCCCGAATTGATGGTGAATCTGATAAGCGCGTACCTGGACGCTGGGCAGAAGCAGGCGGGCTTGCGAGCAGTCCGCGCGGCCGAGGTCAGCTTTGGCGCCGATCCAGGATTCCAGTTCGCTCTTGGCAAATGTCTAGCCGCCCACCGTCTGTTCGCTGAAGCGCGCACGTGTTTCACGAAAACCGATCAACTCGTCCCTGACCAGATCGAGGTTGCGCTTCCGCTGGCCGAAGTTTGCCTCGATCTGGATGACATTTCTGGAGCACGCCAGGCTCTTGCAGAGATCGCACAAAAGGCCACAAACTCGCCGAGGTACCATTACCTCCTTGCGCGAACTGACATACTCGGGCATGAGAATAAGCAAGCGCTTGACGAAGCCCGGCAAGCAGCGCAACTGGCTCCTCAAGACCCCGCCTACGTCCTGTATCTCGGCAGAGTCTATCAGAAACTCGGGAACCAGCGTAAGGCTGTGGAAGTCTTCGAGATTGCCGCCCGCATTGCACCCGGTCTGCCGGGGATTCCTTACAGCATCGGGATCAGCTATTTCATTGCCGGTAATTACAATCAATCTATCTTCTTTGCGGAGCAGGCTCTAAAGCGCGATTCTGCCTACGGACGGGCAGTTTTTCTTCTTGCAATCTCGCAGTTTGCAGTCAACAACCTGAAGGATGCCAAGATTTCCTTCCAGCGGGCTTTGAAACTGGAACCGGAAAACCAGTTCTACCACTGTTTCTTTGGCATGCTCCTGATATCAGAAAACCACTTGCAGGAGGCCCAATCGCAACTGGAACAGGCGATTCAAATTGATCCATCATATGCCCTCCCTCATTATCAATTGGGCCGTGTGCTGGCACGAATGAATGAATATGAGGACGCGAGCTCTGA
>JAKASH010000585.1 GCA_021828225.1 Acidobacteriota bacterium
AACAAATGATGGTCAAAAAAACGAACCGGAAACGAACCGGAAAATGGGGCTGCGAGCATGGCAAGCAAACTAGTCGATCAGGACCCGATTTTATGCCGCGCGTGCCACCCCTCCACCGCAACCCCCGCCAGTATGGAGCCATGCGCAGCGACCTGGCCCCTCCTCAGCGGGCGCCCGCCGTTTTATTGCCATTCCTATCGAGCCCGGTTCGGCTGAAGAGGGTTGGCCGTTGATCGGAGCCCGCCGGAAAGGACGAATCCAGGTGCCTTTGATCGCGCCGGAGGGAGTGGCTATATATCGTCACCCTGCCACCATACGATCACCCTGCCGTTCGTCAAATCCTAGCGATATGTCCTAATGCGTTAATTACAAAGGCATTACAGTCTGAACCCGAAAAGGAACCGTACTTGCTCTAATAACCAGTGGAAGAAAAGTCACTGTCGCCATGAGGGGCAAATCACGTCAGTTTTGCAGGCGGAAAGAACGCTCTCAAAAGCAGATTTTGGACTCCACTTTTCGCCCTTGGATGTCTGTGAGATGGCGCAACGCTACGAGGACCGATCCATGCGCAAGCCGGGATAATGAATAGCTGGACGGCGTGATGGACAGCAACTTGACCGAGATCAGAAGTACGTGACATGGCGACTGAAAAATAGGAGGGCAGGATGCGTTTAGAACAAGGTAACAGTTCATGCCGTCAGCAATTCGCTGCTGCAAGTTTCTTGTCAGCGCTTTCTCCGTCGGCAGCCGGGGCGTTTGAAGCGATCAAAGTAACGACGACGTATCCATCCGGGGCGGTGCTGTTTGTTGAAGGCGAGACTCCGCGTGGGGTGTTCGTGCTTGCGACGGGCCGTGCGAAGCTTTCGATTGGCTCGGCGAGCGGCAAGGTCATGATCCTCAGAATTGCCAAGCCGGGCGAAATTCTGGGACTGCATGCCGTTGTCTCCAAGTCCGTCTTCCAGGCCACCGCTCAGACGATTGAGCCCTGCCAGGTCAGCTTTGTGAGGCACGACGATTTTTTGCGTTTCCTGCGTGAACATCCGCAGGCGGCGCTTGAGGCGGCGAAGCAATTGAGCGCCAGCTATCAGGAGGCTTGCGAGCAGCTCCGCGCCATCGGCCTTTGTGACTCTGCCAGGAAAAAGGTGGCGAGATTCGTCCTTGAATGGGCTGAAAGTGGCGAGGCGAGACAGGACGGTATTCGCGCGACACTCACGCTGACGCATGAAGAGATCGGCCAGTTGATTGGCACGTCGCGGGAAACGATCACGCGGGCGCTTGGAGATTTCAGAACTCGTCGATGGATCTTGATCAAGGGTTCGACGCTGGTCATCCAAAACAAGAGTGCTTTAGAAGATTTGCTCGGTTACGATGCTTATTCCCCTTCGTCCTTTGCGTCGCCCCATGCGGAGACATCCAGCGGCGGGCGAACCTACTTGAATCCGCACCGCTCGATTCCTCTGGCGGAAGCCCGTCCATGATGGGACCGTGTGGGGGACTGCTTGCGCAGACAAGCTTGTGGTTCGGGTGACAAGAGTCCGGCCGATGCGTTTGGGCCCTCGTTCCCGCTCAAAGGATATGAAGTTAAGTGACGAACGGTGATTTCCTTTCATCGAGCTATGCTCGGCTGTCTGGTTGCACACGCTGCCAACCCCAACGGCAAGCGCCTTGATTTCCCCTGACTCACCAATGAGACTCTCGGGCAGCGCGGAAACCGTGTCGTCATTGGCCTTATTCCAAGGCCAGGGTCTGTGTTCCGTTCACGGATCAGATTTTCTCGATTATACTGAGAATAGAGTGACGCTACCGTCACAGAGCCGGCAGGAAGGCCGCGAGGGCGGAAGGATGCCCGTAAGGCTTTCGTGCGCCGGGAACCAAAGCTACTGGGAAAAGGCGGATTTTGGAGTGGACCAAAAAGAACTGGAGCGATACAAACAACTATTGCTGGCCAAGCGTGAAGAGCTATCGACGGCTTGGAAGGGGAGGGAAGAACTTGCCCCGTCAGCGGGACATGTGCACGGAGATCCTGCCGACCAGGCCAGCGCGGCAAGCGAGGCGGCCATTCAGGTGCGATTGCATCAGACTGACAGCAAGCTGCTCCGGGCCATCGACGACGCGCTGGCGCGAATCTCACGGGGTAACTACGGGACGTGTGAGGTTTGTTCCGAACCCATCTCCGACGTACGGTTGACTGCTGTTCCATGGACACGCCTTTGCCTCAATTGCAAAGAGCAACAGGGCTGACTCTTGCCGTGGGAGCGGACATTTTACGCCTGAGGTGAGGAATTGTGCAGAAACGAAAGCCTGTGCCCGGACATTCGGCTTACAATTCTGACCGGAAGAGGACCCGTTTCACTCCCTTAATGCATGCCTTAAAATGAGTGGCCGATTTCCCACACTTGAACCTCACAAGCCTTCTCGTTCGCGACACAACCAGAATCAGCAAACGCTGCCCCGGCGGGCTGAACTCGGTGGCGGGTACCTGCCTGTTATGCGATTGGCCTTGCCACGCGAGGCAATACGTACCTGTCTGCTGCTGATGTCGCCTCTGCGGTTGACCGGGGCGTGAACTATCTGAACTGGTGTGGTCACGACGACGGAATCGCGCTGGCATTGCGCAGCAGGCAGATTGAGCGGCAACGCGTCGTCATTGCCATGCAGCTTGAGAGTCGTGACGCTTCTTCGGCAGCCCGTGAACTCGATGATTCCTTTCGCATGCTTGGGACCGGCCGCATCGATGTCGTAACCTTTATTACGTTGAACACAAGTCGGACCGCGGTGAGCGTGGTGCTGATGGCCCCGGAGAACCGCCGGGAACTGGAAGAGGACTTAAGCCTGCTGAGCGACTGGCGCCTGCCCACTCCCACTGAACTGGAGGCCATGGTAGCACACGGGTTGCGGGTGCGCCGCGACGCCGGTTATTTCCCATAGGTTTGAATCAGCAAGGAAGAAGTTGAGATTCGTTGATGCTATACAGAGCACATCAAATTCACACGCATGGGCAGTCAAGAAAGGCCCAAATCTACTTCATGCGCCGCGTATAGTCCCGAGGTGCAGTCTGAACCCGACGATTTTCCAGTTGTTCTGCCCGCTGAATGTGGTAACCTTTCCCTGCCGAAAATTGCCTTTTCATGGGGCTCCGATGCGACAACTGACATTGCTTACAAGCTCACTGATAGTCATAATCCTAAT
>JAKASH010000586.1 GCA_021828225.1 Acidobacteriota bacterium
CGGTGCTTTTCCGCAGCCTGTTTAGCCGCTGAGGCCCGAAACCTCAGGGCCTGAAGGCCCATGTTTTTGCAAACGTACTTCCTGTCGGCACGGCTGAGGACGTGCCCTGACGCCGTTCGCTGAAGCCATTTACTGGCGTTGCCGAATTCAGCACTTATTCGCTGCGCGGTGCACCAGGCGGCCCCTGCTCACCTGGCCGGGGCAACAAAGTGATACGTTCCGGAGCCGACCTCATAGATTACATACCCGTCCTGCATGCGCAGGAAATGAACTCCCGGCGATTTCGCAGCCGGCCGGCCGTTCTCGGTCACCCGGTCAGCGCGTTGGGCCGGGACATAAATCTCGTCTGAGGTGTTGGGTGGCAAGGTGACATCCAGATCGAAGTTGCCGTCTTTGATCGACCAGTCGCTCCGAATCTCGCCGCGTACGGACCGGTAGCTGCCTTTGCACCAGGTGATGCTGCCGATGGGCTGAGGCTTAATCACGATCTCCTTGTAGCCGATGCTGTCGGGCGCCTGGCTGATTCCCGCAAGCCCCTTGTAAAACCAGGCTTCGATGTGACCCAGCATAAAATGGTTCTGGGAGGCGCGGCGGCTTGCCGTCCAGGACTCCGTCAGCGTGGTGGCGCCTTGCTTCAGGATGTACCCGTAGCCGGGAGGAGTGGTCCGCGAATTCATGGCGAAAATCACGTCGGAGCGGTCTGCATCCCGCAAGACGCGCAGCATGGAAGGGAAGCCGACCTCGCCCGTGGTCATTTCATTTCCATGGGAACGAATGTTCTGAATGATGTTCTTCAACAGGCCCGCGCGCGCTGATTCAGGCGCCAATCCCAGCGCCAGCGGCATGGCGTTTGACGTCTGGCTGCCCGTCGCGTAACTGTCGGTTGCCGGATGGAAGAACTTCTTGTTGAAAGCCTCCTTCACTCTGCGCGACAGGTCGGCATATTCTTCGGCCTTCTGCGTCTTTCCGAGCACGGTGGAAATCCGGCTGAGGGTCACCAGATCCCGGTAATAGGTAGCGGTGGACGTGAGGGCGATTGGAGTGAGCTGGGCGTAGCCTGGAGGCTTCGGTCCGAGGTCGTACCAATCCCCCAGGCCGTAACTTATGATGTGCCCGCGGGCTCGGCTGGTGAGGTAGGCGGCATAGCGTTCGAAGGTCCGGTAATTGTCCTCGAGGATCGGCAGTTCGCCGTAGCACCGGTAGGCTTCCCAGGATGAGAGAATGGATGCGCTGCCCCAGGCAGGCGCATTGCGGAAGGGGTTGTTCTCGCCCCCGAAAACAGCATATTCGGGCGCCGTGTCCGGAACCAGGCCATCGGGCAATTGTGCCTCCGTCATGTCGCGAGCGATTTTGGCGTAGAGAGTTGCCACGTCGAAATCGAACATGACAGAGGGTCCCATCAGGTAGCTCTCTTCCAGCCAGCCGAGCTTTTCCCTATGAGGGCAATCCGTCAGGATGCTTTGCATGTTGCTTTCGATCGCCGCCCGGATGATGTGGTGAATGCGGTTGAAGAGTTCAAAGGAGCAGGAAAAGGTGCCAGTTGGCGTTGCGGAGGAATGGACAAAATCTCCCGCGACGCTGAGGAGCAACGGCTTGGTCTTGTCGTCGCCGGGATTGCGCGTGGCCCCTTCAATCTGGAGATAACGGAAGCCGTAGTAGCTGAATCGCGGGTGCCAGGTTTCCACGCCGCTGCCTTCGAGAGTGTACTGGAACCAGTTGGGGCTGCCGGAATCTTTCTGAGTCACCAGGCCCTGGGAAGTCAGCAGTTCGCCGGGAATGATTTTCACGCTGCTGCCGCGCGGCCCTCGCACTGCAATCTGCGGCCAGCCGGACATGTTCTGTCCCAGGTCATAGACGTAAACGCCGGGTTTCGGTTCGGTGATCTTCACCGGTTTGTAGACCTTCATGATCCGGATGGGCGGAATCTCCTGTGCCATCAGGCGTCCGCCGGGCGGCGCCATCACCACGGCCTTGCGCAGTCCGGAAACGTTCAGGCCCGGCTCGTCCCATCCAGGCGTCTCGAGCCGGGCATCATAGTCCTCACCGCCGTAAATGGAATTGAAGGTGATGGGAGAAGGCAGCACGCGCCACGAATCGTTGCTGACCACCTGCTGGGTTGGGCCGTCGGCATAGGTGATGTCCATCTGCAGAATCAGCTTGGGCGCTCCAAAGGAGCCGACGAACTTCGTGTAGCGCCTGGTCTTCTGGACGTTGTACATGCCGTCGCCCAGCATCACGGCCACAGCGTTTGGACCTTTCTGCAGCAGCCGCGTCACGTTGTAGGTCATGTACAAACAGGCTTTCCGGTAATTGGTCCAGCCCGGCTGCAGAACACTGTCTCCCACTTTCCGGCCGTTCAAATTGAGCTGAAACTGACCGAGGCCGCAAATGTAGACCACGGCTTTTTTGACGTCGCCCCGAAGATGGAATTCATGGCGCAGGACAACCGCTGAGGTTTGCTGCTGGCTGGCATTTCCCGAACCGATCCACTCCGCCGTCCAGTCCGACGGTTTCAGGAGCCCTTCGGTCCAGTCCGCGGGCGCGCTCCAGGCGGAGGGATGGCCGTCCTTGTCCCAAACCCGGACTTTCCAATAGCACACATCGCGCGAAGCCAGCGGTTTGCCCTCGTACCGGATGTCCAGCGTCTGGCTGGAATCGACTTTTCCTGAATTCCAAAGGTCGCCGGTGTCCGCGGCCAATTCCGAGGGGCTGCTCGACACAAGAATCTGATAAGCCGTCTGACTCTGGTCGCGCTGGCTCGAATCCAACAACCAACTGAGCCGAGGGTGAGTCGAATTGATGGCCGGCGGATTGACGTTCCATTGGCACTTCAGGCCGGTTGGCCACAAGCTACTTTGCCCGGCAGGCGCCGGGTGGAATGGCGTACTGAGAACAACAACCCCCAGCAAGACGCAGAGAATCAGAGAGCTTCGCAACCCTGGGAGTCTTTTCGCGGATCTGATTTTGAACATGAAATCTTTCCTCGCTTTATGTAGTCTTTGGCCACGGGCGCGATGCCGCCACTGAAATGCCCCGCCCATGTTTGTGAGAAACGGCGCAATAGAAGTGATAGAGCGTCCCCTGGTGAGCGATGATCGACGGCTTGTGAGAATAAATCGAGTCCACCGTACCTTTGGGACCGGGAACAATAAGCGCCCCCTTGCATTTGCGGACGCGCACCATGTCCCG
>JAKASH010000587.1 GCA_021828225.1 Acidobacteriota bacterium
TCTTAATGGAACCGGCAGCGCCACCGCCGTAAACAATGGTAAAGTCGTTCCGGGCCAGCACCCGGCCCAGTTGCTCGGCAGCCTGCAGGTAGGTGGCATCGCACTGGCGGCTTGAGCCGCAATAAACGCACACTCTTTGGTTCGCCATATGACATCCCTCTTTGTCTGGCCATTCTGACCAGACCGCCCGCTGTTTCAGAGGACGATCTTGTTCAGCGGATATTCGACAATGCCCTGAGCGTTCGCGGCCTTGAGACGCGGAATGATTTCCCGGGCGGTTTTTTCCTCAATCACCGTGTTGACTGCGACCCATTCGGAATCACTGAGGTCAGAGATCGTCGGCCGCTTCAGGGCCGGAAGCACGTCCAGCACCGCCTGAAGACTTTCTCGCTTCACGTTCAACATTAATCCGACCTTGCCGGCTGCGTCGATGGCTCCTTTTAATAGCAGGACCAGCGTCTCGACTTTCTGGTGTTTCCAGGGGTCGTCCCAGGCGGTTTTATTGACAATGAACTTGGTGTTCGATTCAAGGACGGTTTCGACAATCCGAAGGCCGTTGGCTCGGAGAGACGAGCCGGTTTCGGTCACCTCAACAATGGCGTCCGCGAGAACCGGCGGTTTCACTTCCGTTGCCCCCCAGGAAAATTCCACTTTGGCGTTGACGCCGTTCTTCTCCAGGTAACGCTTGGTTACATTGACCAGTTCCGTGGCAACAACTTTGCCTTCGAGATCCTTGACGCTCTGGATATTCGATTTTGCAGGAACGGCCAGCACCCATCGAACCTTTCCAAAAGTATTCTTGGCGTAAATCAAGTCGGCTACTTCCACAACGGCGGCTTCGTTGTTCTCGAGGATCCAGTCCCTGCCGGTCATGCCGGCATCCAGAACTCCGTCCTCGACGTAGCGCGCCATTTCCTGGGCCCGGATCAGCATGCATTCCATTTCAGGGTCGTCGATGACGGGGAAATAGGATCGCGAGCTGACCGTGATCTCGTAGCCTGCGCGCCGGAATAATTGAAGGGATGCTTCCTGCAGGCTCCCTTTGGGTATTCCCAGTTTCAAGCTCATGCTTTGGTCTCCTGTTTCGAACTGCTGTAAACATCATCGGGATTAAACTCGCGCTGGGCGATGACTTCCTCGCCCTGCGGCGTGACTTTGCGGAAAAAGCAGGACCGGTAACCCATGTGGCAGCAGCCAGGCCCTGCAAGTTCCGCCTGAATCAGCAGGGCGTCCTTGTCACAATCGACGCGAACTTCATGGACGCGCAGCTTGTGACCTGAGGTTTCACCCTTTGTCCAGAGTTTCTGCCGGCTGCGGCTGAAGAAGGTGACGTATCCGGTGCTCAGTGTTATCTGGTAAGCCTGGTCGTTCATGTAACCCAACATCAGGACGTCGCCGGTCTGCCGGTCCTGAACGATGGCTGGGATCAGGTTATTCTCAAATTTCAAGTCCATATTCGATGCTCCGTTGCACAAAAATAAAAAACCCGCTAACTCGAATCGTCAGCGGGCTCTAACTTCATTCCGATCTTAATTCTCGATTAGACCAGCACCCACTGACACCACGCCTTGTGATTCGTATGGTGGTGACGGTGATGTGCCAGCTCGTACCGCATATCGAAATTTTACATTAAAGCACACGACATAATTTGTCAACAGGCAATTGACTGTGGCATTGCACTGGCACATCGGATCCCCCCTTGTAGACTGTCGTGTTTGGGCGAAAAGACTGGGGGTCAAGGCAGTCGCTGCGCTATCATCCTTTGACATGCTTGCGATGGCCCTTCTCCTGGATGGGCAGTTCCTGGCTTGCGCCCGGCAGCGTCGGTTTGGGCAGATTAGCTGTTTCGTAGCGGGCCAAAGTGAGCAGGCCGCTAGTGTCGGGCAGAACGGGTGGGTCCGTCTCGGCGTCCCCAAAGCGGAAGGCAGAGGTGAGATCTCCAAACGTTTTCCGCCGCCAGTCAGTGATGTTCGGCTCTCGAACACCAGTGAATTTCTCCAGAAACTGGAGCACCGAAGTGTGATCGAACGGCTGGCTACAGACCCAGCCTCCGGCGGTCCAGGGCGAGACAATAATGCACGGAACACGGAAGCCGCCGCCAATCGGTATGCCATGGACAAACTCTCCGGGGGTACCGGGTGGCGGCGCGGGCGGAGCGACGTGATCAAAGATGCCGTCGTTCTCATCGTAATCAAGAATAAAGACGGTCTTGGCCCACACGTCCGGATTGGCTGCAATGGCGTCGATCTTGCTCGCGACGTATGCCGCGCCGTCGGCGGGCATGAAGTCCGGATGCTCCGACTGGTAGCTGGTAGGAATGATCCACGAAACGGCCGGAAGTTTGTCGTTCATGGCGTCGTATTCAAACTGGCCCTCGGGGCCGTACACCATTCCCTTGATGTACAACGGCGAATCGTGCCGAGCTTCGCGGAAGGTTTTGAAGAACTCCAGCACGTTGCATTCATAATTATCCTTTTGCTGATAGACCTTCCAACTGATCCCTGCCCCCTCAAGCCGCTCTGCATAGGTGGTCCAGTCGTATCCACCCTTCGGCCGCGCATTGTTGGTAATTGGGCCGCCGTGCTTTCCCTCAGGGTCGATGGTGCCGGTCATCCAGTACAATCTGTTTGGATAGGTTGGACCGAGGACCGAACAATGATAGGCATCGCAGAGGGTGAAAGCCTCCGCGAGTGCGAACTGAAAGGGGATGTCAGCCCGAGTGTAGTAGCCCATCACGTAGGGACCATTCGCGCCGTCAGCCTTACGGTGTGCGGGAAGCCATCGGTCCATTTTCCCGCCATTCCAGGATTCGTGCTGAACAGACCAGGCGTGGCTTGTGGAAGGGATTTTCTGCGCGCTGGTCTTGCGTGTATTCAGATGAAATGGAAGCGTGTAGCCATCCGGGTTCTCAGCGTCAGGTTGATAGAAGACGGATTTCCCGCTGGGCAGGAGCATGGCTTTGGGGTCATCGAAGCCACGGACGCCCGCCATCGTACCGAAGTAGTGGTCGAATGAGCGATTCTCCTGCATCAGCAAAACGACGTGCTTGATGTCGCGCATTGAGCCGGGACGCGGCGTTTCCGCTAATACCCGCCGAACGTTGGGTGGCAACAGCGGGGAGGCAATTGCAGCCGCCGCAAGTGCAGCGGTGCTTCCCAGCAGCCGCCGCCGAGTCATTTTTGCCGAGC
>JAKASH010000588.1 GCA_021828225.1 Acidobacteriota bacterium
TACGAGGTGGAGCGTTACTCTGAGGCAATCTACTTCTTTGATCACGCAATCACAATTGCTGCGTCGACCCCTGATTCAGGATTTCCGTACATGGCGTATGAGGGCAAATCACAAGCCTTGATTCGGCAGAGCAAGCTAAATCAGGCGCGAGACGTGCTTGGCGAAGCGCTCACAGAGGCGCAGAAGGAAGGGGACTTCGGACACGAAGCACACCTTCTCAATATCCGTGGTGACTTGGACCTCCGAGCCGATGACCGCCAAAAAGCCGTGGAGGACTTGCAGGAAGGAAGCGATCTCGCGTTGAAGTACAAATTCTATCGCACTGCTGGTGAAGGCTTGTTTGATCTGAGCGAACTCTACATCGCTAACGGGGATTTGAAATCGGCGGAGGCGACTGCAACTCTTGGTTTGGATGCCAGCCGGCGAGTTGGGGATCGCTATTTTCTGCCTCGCGACCTAACCATGCTTGCTGATCTCAAAGCCCAGCAAGGGCACGTCGCAGAAGCGAATGCATTGTATGAGCAGGCCGAAGACGTAATCGACGGGATGCTCGTCAATCTCGATGAGTCGTACTGGAGCAGTTCGTTGGCGGCCGCCATGAGCGAGACCTACCTGCATCATTTCGAGCTACTTGCGCGAGTGGGGAACGTGGCGGAAGCATTTGAGGTCTTGGAGCGAGTTCGAGGAAGGACTGCTGCGGCTTTACTAGAAAACCGGGTGTCCTTCCGAAAGGACGAATCGCCAAGAGCGCGGGCGCTTGACGACGCCGTCTCCGAATTGCAGCTTCAACTGATGCGGGCGACAAACGCAAAAGAACGAGAGCGCCTGAAGCTTGAACTCTTCGGGTACGAGCGTGAACTGGCCTGGACGGAAAGCGATCGCGGGGTTTCGGATCGCGATTGGCTCGAAAAACCGGCACCCTTGAAAGAGGTCCAAGCAGTCCTCCATCCGGGCGAGTTGGTGCTCGAGTACGTTCTGGGTGAGCCCCATGCGTATTGTCTCTGGGCTACGCACAACCGAGTGGGGCTCACAAAGCTGCCGGCCGGTCGAAGCAAGATCGAGAAATTGACGCGCGCGTATATCGCCTCGATTCGAAGCAAGAGGGTCGCTGCCGGCCTGGCGGAGCAGCTTTACACCATCTTGATTGCCCCTGTACCGGAGGAAGCGACGCACGATCAGTTAATCGTCGTGCCTGATGGCACACTCTATTTCCTGCCTTTCGACACACTGCGCGACCCAAGCGGCAAATTCCTGGTCGAGTCCCGAACGATCAGCTACGTCCCCGCTGCGACAGTCTTGGAAATTTTGAGGAGCGCGAAAGATATGAAGCAAGCGCCGCGTTCGCTCCTGGCAGTTGGCGACGTGCCCTATCAGGATCAGGGGGATGTGGCCGCTATGCTTCCCAAGCCCCAAGGGTTTGAGGCCGAGGTCATGCGAGGCATTTCCGATCTGTTGGGAACCGGTTTCTCCGATCTGCCGGAGACTCGTGAGGAAGTGCTCGACGTAAACAGGATCGTCGGAAATAACGGTGTCGTGCTCTTGGGGTCGCGCGCAACAGAAGCCGCTTTCGAATCAGAGCCTTTGGCAGATTTCAAAATCGTGCATTTGGCCGTTCATGGGTTCGCGAACCCTCAGTTCCCGGAACGATCAGGTCTTGTGCTGGGAGCGAGCCCGAATGCACACCACGACGGTCTGCTGGAGATTCCACAAATCATGCGGCTTCATTTCAATGCTGATTTGGTGACCCTTTCTGCCTGTGACACTGGCGTCGGCAAGGTGGAAGGCGAGGAGGGAATCACCAACTTGGCCGAGGCATTCCTCGTAAGCGGTGCTAAGGCAGTCGTAGCAACGCTATGGAGCGTCGACGATACGTTCACCCAGGCGCTGATGGTCCGCTTTTACACTCATATCGCGGAAGGCGTAAACACCGCCACGGCCTTGCGGGAAGCAAAACTCGATATGCTAGCCAAATACGGTAATCGAGTGCCGCCATTCTTCTGGGGAGCTTTTGTCTTGATCGGAGATGGGGGTTCTCCCATACCATTGAGGAGCCAATGAGTCCCGACAGGCAAACCCGTGAAAAGATTTTCTCTCGTGTCTGTGACCTTGTGGCCCAAAAACATTTCGATCCTCACTGGGACGGAGTGAATTGGGCAGAGTTGGCTGAGGCCAGGAAAGCTCAGATCCTTCAGACGACCACGGACGAAGACTTTGAAAAGCAAATGCAGGAGCTTCTGAACGCATTGAAGACGAGCCATACAGGGTTTCGACACTCGAAGAGTCCCAGCCTTCCCGCTCGCCATGTAATCAGCGCCACGTTCATGCGGTATACGCTCAACGGTGAAGAACGCTGGATGTTCCAGGACGTGCACGAAGGGGGCCCGGCGCACGCCGCAGGCTTGCGCCCTGGCGACATCCTGCTGCAGGCCCGCAATCGAGAATTGAGGCCACCGGAGCCGCCGATTTTCCCCGTGGGCGAGGACTCCCAATATGCGGTTCAGAAGCGAGACGGCAAGAGGGTCATCGGAACGCTCCACGTGCCTTCGCCAAAGTCGAAAAGCCATCCGGTGATCGTCCCAAAGGCCGTGTTGTGCTCACAGCTGCCGGAGGGAATTGGCTGGTTGAAGGTGACGATGTTCCCCGGAGCCATTGGAATTGACTTGGCCCACATGCTTGATGCGGCCATTACCCACTTGCGCGAGTCGAAGAGTCTGATTGTGGATCTTCGCGGAAACACTGGAGGTGGCATTGGCGGCCTGCGGCTGATGAGCTATTTGACTCCCGGCAAGACGGAAGTGGGCTACAGCCTTAGCCGCAAGGGGAAGGAAAAAGGGTACGCAAGAGAAAAGCTGCCGCGGTTTGGCCGCATACCGTCTCACAAGCCGACGCTTCTCTGGTTGGTGCTTCGTTACGCTTTCGTCGACAAGTCAATTGTCGTGGTCACCGAGGGGCTCGGGCCTCAGCCATTTCATGGGCGAGTGGTCATTCTGGTAAACGAGCACACGGCGAGCGCCGGCGAGATGCTCGCCGCATTTGCGGAGGAGAACAAACTAGCAACCATTGTGGGGACGAAGACGCCGGGACGGCTGCTCAGTGGACGCACGTTCAAAGTCGGTTCGGGCTACATTCTGGGCCTGCCGACAGCGGCGTACGTCACATGGCAGGGGAGGATGATCGAGGGCAAGGGC
>JAKASH010000589.1 GCA_021828225.1 Acidobacteriota bacterium
GACCATTGCGAGCCCGCGTGGGGGGAATGAATTTTCACTTGCGTCCGGAGCCACGCGGAGCGGGAATTCGCAGCAGCGAATTCTTCGGGCTAGATGTTGCCAGCAGCCGCGCAGGTCTTCCGGCCCCGGGAGCCCGTCGGAGATAGATTCCCTCGCACGTAGGCTCATCAAGTTAGCGACTCCGCGAAGCGTGTAAGTTATTGATTCCTCGGTCCAAAAATCTTATCGCCGACACACTCCGAGCCGCTTGTTACCCATTCGTCGTCAGGGGCTGATGTGACAGATGTCACTGACACCAAACCAAGGTTACGCTAGGAGGAAGCGAGGGGATGCGATATGCGCGTATCGAAGCGTGACTTCCTTCGCACCGCGGCGCTTCTGGCGGTGGATAGTCTTCTCGCCCGAAACCTGCCAGCCAAGAGTGGGCAAAAGCGAAGTTCTTCCCCTTATAAAGTAATTCTGGTGATAGTCGGCGGTATGCGCCGGGCGGAAACCTTCTCGGCGAGCGGCTTCGAGAATATCCCTCACCTAGCCTACGACCTGGGGCCACAATCGCTTTTTTACCTAACCGTTCGCAACGAGGGTGTCACGGCCCATTTCAACGCCATCACGAGCATTCTGACCGGAAACTGGCAGCGGGTGGATGATTGGGGCAAATTTCCGCCTACCAGCCCCACGGTCTTCGAGTTCTTCCGCAAGCAGTTGGGCGTGGCCGAGAGCGAGGTGTGGGTGGTGGCGAGTAATAAGGCGCTAACCAACATGATCGGGGCTAGTTCAGTTTCGCAGTACGGGCCGCGCTTCGGCGCCAACGTGGTCTTCCCCAAGCAACTGTTGATTAATGCTGTGATGAATGCCGTATGGAGCGGTCGCCGCCGAGGCAACGCCGACCCTAAGCAGATCCAACAGGAGCTCCAAGCCATGCTCGAGGAAAACAACTACGAAGGCCTCGGTTGGTCGGTTTTCGAGACACGCGATTATCTCGCGCCACGCGCGCGAGACACGATCAAACGCGCTATTGCGCGGTTCGTGGAGAGTGAAAAGCCCAGCACCGGTGATGCACTGACTTTCTGGATCGGTCGGGAGATCATGCGACGGTTCGCGCCCTCCTTGCTGGTCGTGGACTTCTCAGATGTGGAGGTTGCCCATTTCGGGTCTTACTCGATGCACGTGGCCGGAATCCGTGAGGCAGATCGTTTGACCTACCAGCTCTGGCAGGAAGCGCAGACAAACCCCGCGTATCGGGGCAGAACAACCATGGTCGTGCTGCCGGAGTTCGGTCGCGATCCGGGCGGATCGAGAACGAACGGGTTCGAGAACCATCGCTCAAACGACGACTCCTGCCGGAGCACCTGGATGATGGCGCTGGGCGTAGGCGCGGAGCGACCGCGGATCATTGAGCGGCCTGTCCAGCACATTGATGTGTGCCCAACTCTGGCCGCCTTTTTGGGCTGCCGCACCCCGGGAACGCAAGGGCGGAGGCTTACGGAGATCAGAGCCTAAGAAGAAACGTGGGCGGATGGTCGAGCGGTTCGAGCCCTAAATTTTGCTGAGACCATTAAGACGAAGGGGGTACAGAGGGTATGCCACTGCGGGATTCAGTGGCAAGAGGCGCCGCTCCTATGGTGGGCGAGGGGAGCAAGTCCGTTCGGAAAAAGGCCATTTTTTCCCCAGGCCGCATAGACATCCAGGACCTCTTTTCCCGATGCATGCGCATAGATATCAAGGATGTCAGCCTGGTGCTCATTTCTGGGACAGCGAGCATCGGGGAGGACGGCCAGACCATGTATGCGGGCGATTTCCGGGCCCAAACTTGGCGAACGTACCAGAACATTACCACCCTGCTCGAATCCGCGGGCGCAACCTGGAAAGATGTCGTTCGTACGAGTTGCTATCTTCGGGACATCGAGCGAGATTATGCGGCCTTTAACGAGGTTCGTAGGGAGTTCTTCAAGCAGCAGGGGTTAGACACGCTACCGGCGTCCACGGGCATCCAGGCGATCCTTTGCCGGCCGGATCTGCTCGTCGAGATTGAGGCCATGGCAATCCTGCCGAACAGAGCCGCGTCCGACGCCGACGGCAACCAATGAAACTACCGCGCGAGCGTTGACCTCCGCGGGAAGCAATTTGATCCTTGAAACGAAGGCACAGCGTCGTAGATAGCCGGAATCCGAGCTGCCAGGTCAAGGTGATCCATGGAAAAACTTCCTCCCAAAATCCAGGAACTCCTTAAGCAGCGGCTGGTGAAGCGCCTCCCCGTGACGTTTCAGCCCTTCTTTAACCAAGAGCTTCGCGAATGGGACAGCCTATGGCCTTATGAGCAAGGGTACATCGTCGGGATGCTGGATTACCTCGGCCATCTCGATGAAGCTTCCTTCAAGAAGCTGTTTGAGCCGCTGCACGCGCTTGAGGCTCGAATGGGAGTTCAAGGGGAATTTTCTACTCGCGAGGAAAGTTTGGAGGAAGCCTCGATCCTCGCGCGCTCACCATACTACGTTGAATGGCAGCGAGAGGTTCAGCAGGTAAACGAGGAAATCAATCACGGAATTCAACGTGGGGCGGGAAAGCCGCAGGCTCGGAATCGTCTGATCTTGCTCGTGATTCCGGCCCGCCTCGTTCTCGATCCGGCGACGCTGTGGAAGCACTGGAGAGAGGTCGGAAGGCCACTCGCTATGGACCTCTCCGGCCTCACCGAAGGTGGGGGATTTCTGGAGACGCTTCTCGGCGCTGCCAAGGCCCAGAACGCGGGCGGCTTGCTCGGAACCTTGTCCGACAAGCTGGGCTGGAGGTCTGATGAGATATGGGCTCTCGAGGGCGCGCCGCACACTTTGGCGGCGGCTTGGAACGCGCTCGGCGTCCCCACAGGCTCTCCTTCCAAAGCCGTTTTACTCAGTTTCCCGCGCCTCAAGCCTTTCCGCGAAAATTTCCTCCACCAGCTCAATACGATGCAAAAGGATCTGGCTGACGCCGATCGCGTGCTCGCTCAGTTGCGTGCAATCAATGTCCAGAAGTGGTGCCCGCCAGAAATTTCTGAGGATCATCGGGCGCAGCAATTCGTGCGCTCCGTGTTCCTGAGTGGGAACGGCGCGCTTCTGTTCGGCAGTGCCTTCGTGGAGTGGGCTGCATCGGAAGGTTTTCGCCGCGCTCGACCGTCCTTCGTCCTCGCCTCTTACGGCATCCGAAACAGG
>JAKASH010000590.1 GCA_021828225.1 Acidobacteriota bacterium
CACACCCGTTCTCGGCTGGAGCAGTTGGAGCTTCCTCCGGAAGCATCCCACGGCAGCGAAGATCGAAGCTCAAGCGCGAGCACTGAAGAAGTCCGGCTTGCAGAAACTCGGTTACGAATACGTAAACCTTGATGACCTCTGGTACACGTGTCCGGGCCCTCAGGGTCCCGACGTCGGGCCTTACGGCCGCTGGGTGATCGATTCATCAACATTCCCGGCCCATGGAGATACCAATGGCATAAAGGCAGTCGCTGACTACGTCCACAGTCTCGGGTTGAAGTTCGGAATATACGTTACACCCGGCATTTCCAAGCAGGCAGTCAGCAAGAACACGCCGATTAAAGGCACATCGTACACGGCTGACCAGATTGCGGAACCGTCTGTAAGGGAGAACAACTACAACTGCGGCGGCATGGTCGGGATTGACTTTAATAAGCCCGGAGCGCAGCAGTATATCAATTCATGGGCAGACATGCTCGCGGGATGGGGCGTCGATTACGTCAAGCTCGACGGCACAAGAAACAGCAACGCCCCTGATGTTAAGGCATGGTCGAACGCAATACGACAAAGCGGCCGACCGATGGTCCTCGATGTCACACAGGGGAGCTTTACACAGGCCATTGCCCCAACACTGATGAAGTACGCTAATCAATGGGAATTCGCACCCGACGTCGAATGCTACAGGTGCGAAAAGGGCGGCAGCAGCTACCCGCTGACCGACTGGGCAAATGTTGAGAAACGCTTCAACTATGTGGCCGAGTGGCAGCCTTACGCTGGTCCGGGAGGGTTCAACGACTATGATTCCATCGAGGTAGGGAACGGCAACAACGGCGGACTTACTCCCGCCGAACGTCAGACTCAGTTGAGCCTGTGGGCCCTTGGATCGGCACCCCTGATCCTCGGCGTCGATCTTACTCACCTCAACCGACAGGATCTGAAATACCTTAAGAACACCGCGGTCCTCGCTGTTGACCAGGATTCGATTGCTGCTAAAAGGGTTCTCAACACCGGCAACCGGCAAGTGTTCGCCAAGATGGAACCGAACGGAGACGCGACTGTCGGTTTGTTCAACACCGGCGGGAAGGCGGAGAAAGTCTCCATACAAGCATCTGCCGTGGGCCTCCCCAAGAATGAACGCGGCTATTCCGCACAAAACCTGTGGACAGGCAAGAAGGAAAAAATAGGCGGCACCATCAGTGCTATTGTCCCCCCGCATGGGGTCGTCCTATACCGCGTCAGGGCACATTGATATCCTGAATCCGGCGTATTTCAGGGCCTTCTGGATACGGGGAGGCCGGTAGCTCAATCATACGTTAGGTCATGGTTAGACCAGCGCCACGTCCCCGAGCATCCCGGCATGCGAACCTCGCCCTGCACCGTCTGGTACGGGGCTTCGCCAACGAAACTCTTCATAATCGATCCCGTCGCGCAGCATGATATAGAGCCGGATGGCCAGCTTGCGAGCCACGGCCACCTTGGCAATCGGAGCCCCTTTGCGAAACGCCAGGCAACGAAAGGCGCGCCGGAGCCGGGGAACGTAGCGGCTGGCGGTCTGCGCGGCCTCGACCAGCAGAAAATGCATCAGGCGGTTGCCTCGCTTCGTCAAATGGCCGAAGCGCTGCCGTCCGGCGCTGGAATCTTCTTCCGGAATCAGCTTTAAGCAGCGGGTCAGGTGGCGGTCGTCGGGAAACCGTCCCACCGGCCCCAGCACCAGCACGGTCGCCAGCGCGGTCTGCGGCCCAACCCCGGGATGCGTCATCAGCCTACGGGCATCCTCGCGGCGCGCGACTTCCTCGTCGATCCGCTGATCGCGTTCTTTGATCCAGGTGCTGAGCTGTCGCACCAGCCGCAGCAGGTCCTCTCGACGTTCTCCCATTTCTTTTCTTAAAGGAACCTTTTGAAGTTCTTCCTGTCCGGCCTTGCTCCACAATCGCCGGCGCCGCCTCGGCCCATGGCTGAGAACCTCCGGCGCGAGAATGCGGCCTTTTTCGGCTACAGGTTTACTGTCCGGCTCCTTCCACTTCTGAAAAACCTTGTCTCCTGCATTTTCTGAAGATAGCTACAGGTGCCCCAAAATTTTGAGGAATGTCCTGTAATGTCATTTATACGGACTTCCTACAGGTACTTATTAATGGCGTCTTTTTGTCACCTGACACGTGAAGGGCATGGGGCCTACGCTTCATCCGAATGGAGGTCCCATGGCGGAACGCCGTACCATCAATTTCTCGTGCAACCACCAGGCAACCGTAATCCTCTTCCCCGATCCGGATGGCTGGCTTGATCCTGACCAGCTTTCTCGCGGGCCCTGCCCGGATTGTCCTCCACCAGATGACAAGGGGTCAGCCCTGCTACCGTCAACCGGGCCCTGACCACGCTGAAGCGAATTTTCAGTTATGCAGACGCCCTGGAGATGAACGTGAGGAACCCCGTGCGCCGTGTGAAATTCCTGCGCGAGAGCTCCGGGAGAATGCGCGTGCTGAGCATCGAGGAGGTCGAAAAATTTTTGACTGTGTCCAAAGACGACCTACGTGATTTCGCTCTCTTGATGGTTGAAACGGCGGGAAGGCCGAGGGAGATTCTCAGCCTGCAGAAAGGCGACGTAAATCTGGAGCAGTCATTCGTATCGCTGCCCGGAACCAAGACCGTGGACCCCAGGAGGGATGTGCCCTTGACGCAGGAGGCGCTGGAGGTCTTGCGAAGGCGAAGCGAAGAAAGCCCGAACGGTTACATTTTCCCGGTGCGGAGACCGAAGACCAAGAACAAGGAAGTTCGGCACGTCACGTCCTTGAAGAAAGCGCATGAGGCGGTGATTAAAAGGCACTTTACCGACGCACCCTTTGTACCTTATGATTTTAGGCATACGTTCGCTTCGCGGTGTGTGGCAGCGGGCGTGGGCTTGGCGGAACTGGCTGCGCTGCTCGGGCACGCAGACGTGAGCACGACCATGCGATATGTTCACGTGCTGAAGCAGCAGAAAATCGCGGCCGTTGGCAAGCTGGAGAAATATATCCAGCTCACAAAACAGTTCAAACTCCGTGCGGAGGCGGAGGAAGAGCTGTTGTCACCTGTTGCAGAGAAGTGGGCAGAGCGAGAGGCGTTGTTGCCCGTGGCAGAGAAGTGGTGAATGAGGGTGATGAGATGATTTATTACGATGGTGGGGAGATGAACTATACGATGATT
>JAKASH010000591.1 GCA_021828225.1 Acidobacteriota bacterium
GCGCGGCATGACAAATGCCAGCTTGCCTCCCGGTCGAGCGAAGGTCTGCATGGAATGGGCCAGAAACACAGTCGCGAGTTCCATTTGCGTGAACAGCTTTTGCGACTTGGGAGCGATTTTGTATGTTTCGACGGCCCGAAGTTTGATTTCCTTCTGATATTCGGGATCGGTGACATAGCGATACGCAACCCAAGGCGGATTGCCTACAATAATGTCGAACTGCTGCCGGAGCATGGCTGGGCGATAGCTGTTGCGGATGATGAACGACCAGATGGAATTTTGCTTCTGCTGAATCAGTTCACTCAAGCCGACGGCAAACTTCCAGAGAGCAGCTACTACCTCATCCCTCTGTAGGAGGTTGGAAAGCTCAGGCACGGCTTGACGCAAATAGCCCTCCAGAGACTCCCTCGTCTCCCTGCCAGTTGCAGCAAGATCTTCCGCAATGCGCGTGGCTGCGGCGATAGCGTCATCGAAGTTCTCCGGTTGGCTCACCATCATATCTGGCAATACGAATTGCCGCTCATTCCTTCGGGGGCCGAAGGTGATCTCGATTCCACTCAACTGCTGATAGAGGTCCTTTTCCACTTCGCGCGGTAGAAACAGGGAGTCCGCGAGGTAGATGGGTATCTGGATTGGACGGCGTGCCGCGTTCACCAGCTTGCCTAAAGCCAATACGTACGTGGCGCGGGCGATGGTCACGGCGACTGGATGGATGTCGATACCCTTGACGTTTGATAGAATCTCGCGGAGCCGTTCGTGCGGTGTTCCGGCGGAATTGTGTCGCAAAAAATGACTGACGGAGGCCCGCAGGAAACTGCCGGAGCCGCAACTTGGATCGAGTACGCTCTTGTAGCCTTCCGGTGGCAGCATCTCCGCAACAATCCGCTCGCAGAGCCAATCGGGAGTGTAATACTCGCCAAGATCGTGACGGTCTTTCGGGTCGATAAGTTGCTGGTAGACGCCCTTCAAAACATCTTCTCGGATACGCAAAAGATCGTAACTGAGCAATGTGTCCAAAACCCGTTCCCAAACTGGAGCAAGAACTTGTTCGGCCTTCGGGCTGCGAATCCAGTGGAAAAAGTCTTCATCCGCAAGATTCGCCAGGCGTTTCGATTCGAAATAGCGACCGGAAAACACCTCTCGCGCCACCTGTCGCAGCGGTTCGCTCGTTTGGCCGCCTGAAAGCGCAGCCCACACCATCAGCCGCGAAACGCTGACGAGCCAGGTATGACGCAGAAACAGCTCGTCCATCTCGGAGACTTCCACACCTGTCTCCCTGTCGCGGCGTGCCCGCTCAGATTCGCTCAACTTGCCATAGGTGACGGTAAGGTAGCTTTGCCAGGTGTCGAATGCCAGCCTAGCTTCACTTGCGCCGCGAGATGCTACCCATGCACGGCGCAGAGACGCCAAACCTTCATGGAAGAGATGGCTATAAGAGCCGAAGTCTTCTCGGATCGCCTCGGACGTTGGCTCAAGCTGGGAGGGACGAAAGAGGAAAAGATTCAACCAGCTATAAAAATCATTCAGAGTGTCGTCTTTGAGCTGAATCTCCCGCCGCAGATCGAGAACAATGTTTTCTGGAACGAGTACCGCAGCTTCCGGCAGCACAGGGCGGTAGATTCTCCAACGAATGCCGTCGGTAGCGACCGCATCGAGATTACGCCGCGATGTTGGCTCACTTTGCCAGATGCCAGCAACGTATTCCCGGAGTTGACGTTCCGCTTCTGACAGAGTTTGCTTCAAACTCTTCTCAAACTCAATGACTGCCGATCCGTAAAGAGTGTCCGCACTGCCACGCTTGTCTCTTTCTGCGGTCTTGATGAGAAGCGATGTTTCCGCCCCTCTGGCATAGATGCCAACTTCGCGTGTATTTGGAAAGAGCGTTCCAAGCAATGCGCTGAATCGTTCCCGCTTGCCGATCTCAGCATGAGTCGATTTCATGTCCCGCAGATACTCGCGGAGCGTGTGTGATGTGTTTTCGGTAAGAGAAATGGCCATCGTCATCCTTTTATGCAGCGCATATACTTGCGGACAAGCTGTACTGTACAGCACCATCCCATTTCGTCCAAGACGGTTTGTACTGCCTTGCGCTGAGAAAGCGGGACGCATGAGTCGTCATTACTCCACGAGAGAATTCTTCCGGCAGATGCCGAATGCGCTGCTTGCTTTGAACCATGTCCGCGCTGGCGCTACGCCAGAGTCAGGGGGCCATGTTCACCAGCGCGTCCAACGAGAAACGCGAGATGCTGCCCCGCAGCAGGTCATTCAAGCGTGGTTGGGTGACGCCGCAGCGCCGGGCGGCTTCCGTTTGCGTCCATCCCTGGCGCTTTACAATGGCGGCGATGCTTCGCGCCAGCACAATGTTTTCTACCGTTCAATGGCAATCGTATTTACAATATAACTGTGGAGATTGCGTTCGATTCCGCGAAGAACGAACGCAACATCCGGGAACGCGGTCTCTCTTTTGAGTTGGCAGCGGAGTTCGACTTTGAAAACGCAGTGACGCACGTTGAGCAGCGTGGCAGCGAAAGCAGGATTGTTTCGGTTGGATATCTTGGGAATCGGCTGCATGTGCTCTGCTACCTGGAAACCGCGCGTGGTATTCGAGTCATCAGTTTCAGGAAGGCAAATCGGAGGGAGGCAGAAAAATATGGCATACCGAAAACCCTTGACCGATGAGGAAGGGGAAGTGCGGGAGTGGACAAAGAAAGACTTCGACAGCGCCGTGCCTTTCTCTCAATTGCCGGAGTCTTTGCAGACGAAACTGCGCTCACTCAAGAAGCCGCGTGGCCCGCAGAAAGCCCCTACCAAGGAAGTTGTCACCATCCGCCTTTCCCGTGATGTGGTGGAGCGGCTTCGCGCCAGCGGCCCCGGATGGCAGACGCGGGTGGACACTGCATTGAGGCAATGGGTGGAAACGCAGCCAAAGCGCCGTCGCGCCTGACCGAAAACGCACATCCAACAAAGTGGCTTGGATGACAGGCACATGAGCAAAATAAGTCTCCAGTAAGTCTCCAGTGAAAATACATTTTCTGGAAGCCGCATGGTTATTGACGATTTGCGTCCAGTTTACCTTCTGTATCGGCAAGTAGAGCGGGTTGCGGGGCATCCGAAGAAATTGCGGCCATAACGTGGTCGTCAAAAACAAAGGCGAGCATCGTCGGAGATGCTTGCCCT
>JAKASH010000592.1 GCA_021828225.1 Acidobacteriota bacterium
GGATAAGCGAACGTGTAGCCGGCGGTCGACGTGCCATAGTAGCCGCCGGAGGAGATGTACTCGTAAAGATTGTATTTCTGGTTGAACAGATTGAGCATGTCCAGGTTCAGGCTGAGGTGCTTCACAACAGGAATATTGAACGACAGGTTGGCCGTCTCGTAAGCAGGCATGGTCTGCTGGCTGGGTACGGCCGTGGTGCATGCCCCGTTTACCAGACCGCAATTGTCAAAGATGTGCTGCGGGCCGGTAAACTGGAACCAGAATCGCGGCTCGAAGAGCGTGCGTTCATGGGGCGCGACGGTGTAGTAAGCGCCGGTATTCCACGTTTCCGCGGGCACATAAGGCACCGGCAGCCCGGCAAACTCGACACCGCCACTTACGAACTGGGAGTAACTGGCTCCTTCGCCGTTCAGGTTGGTGAAGAGGTGCAGGTTGGAGACCGGGGCAAGGTCAAAGTAGGCGTTGACGCCGTGATAGTTGGAGCTGCCGCTGGTGTTGATCACGTTGCCGTTCCCAAGCTCAACGGACAACTGCTCATTGGAGTAGGTCAGGTGATAGTAAGCGGCGCCGAACAGCACGTTTCTCATGTGCGCGAGGCGCGCAGCATGAACCTTGAAGCCTGCCTGGTAGTAGCCACCGCTGGCGAGGATGTAGTACTTGTTGGCATTCTTGCTCTGGAAGATGCCGCCGCCGCCGCCGAGCGAGGGCGAGCGGTAAGTTTTCACATAGCCGCCATAGAGCGTCAGCCAGGGCCGAGGCTGGACCGCTACGTTGATCGAGGGTTCGACCGCCGTGCGGGCCTGGTGGTTGCCGCAGGACGCTCCCTGATCATTCGTGTTGCCGCTCGCGGAGGTTCCCGTCTCGGGGCAGTGGCTGCTCAGGACCACGCCTGGAGCGAAGGTGAAATCCTGGAGCGTGCCGGAGTAATAGTTGGTTGCGTAGCGGTCAAACCGCACGCCCGGCGTGATGTGCAACCAGGCGACCGGGTGAAAGTCGTCCTGAAGGAAGGCCGCGAAATTGTCCTGGATGAAGTAGGAGGAGCGGATCTTGCCCCCGATATTCACAATCTGCTGAGGGCCGCTTCCGCCGTCGATGGGATTGAAGAAGTTGTTGCGGCTGTTATAGATATCGTGGACGAAATAACCGCCCTCCGAAACTTTGTTGAAGGGAAGGTTTTCGCTTACCACCAGCCGGTCGCCGATCGTATTGTGGTGCGGGTCGTTCCATTCCTGGGCTTGAGCGTCGGACGGGATATACACGTCGTTCGTCCGCTCGTGCAGACGGAATTCATGCGTGTACCAGGTATCGTTCTGCACGCCCGTCGTGTTGCTCAGCAGGAAGGTTTCCTTCGCATAAAGCATGCCCAGTTCGTTGACGTCGTACTTGTTGTAGCTATCGAAGGGCAAGGTGCTGTAGAAGCCCGAGGTCTGCTGGCTGTAAATCGGGGCGTTCGGCGCATCGAGTCCGAGAACGGTGAGGCCCGGCACCGCTGTCGTCGGAATGATCTGCGCGCGGTAGCCGCCGGCCCTTGCGAAATAGCCGCCGACGGAAAAGATGCCCGTCTGGAAGGATTTTGTCGTTTTGACGTAGAGCGCGCCGTCCTTGCCGGGGTTTCCGAAGCCGTCCTGAGCTGTGCGGAAGCTGTCGCCTTTCCCGATGCCACCGGAAACCACGGTGGACCAGCCGTGGTAGAGGCCGGTGAGCATGTTCAGCTCCAGGTTCTTCTGGCTGTAACTGCCAAAGCTCAGCGTGCCGTCGATGTGCGCCTTGGAGGCGGGCTGCACGGGCGTGAACTCGATGGATCCGCCGATATTGGTGTAATAGCGGTTTGCGGGATCGCCCGGACCGTAAGTGACACTGGTGTTCTGGAACATATTGGATTGGGGAAGAGAGGCGGAGGGCCACAACCCGCTGCCCGCGTCAACGATCGGAATGCCGTCGAGCGTGACGCCGAGCGAGCCGGGATAGGTGTAACCACCGTATCCGCCCCAGCCCTGATTAATCCCGTTCAGCGAAATGGTTGCTTTTTGTTGTCCGGTGCCGCCGTAGCTGACCACGTTGGCGCCGGGCGCCATGGAGACGATCTGCGGAGCACCGGCCAGCGGGCCGACGGCGTCCATGTCCCTCCGGCTCAGCACCCGGATGGTCTGGTTTGACTTGAGGATCTGCTCCTGCGATGGCTGGAGCGTGGCGCCCGGAACCGCGCTGGCACTCACTTGCACGGACTGCGCAGTGGCATGGATCATCAGTTTAGCCTGGACGGTGGCTTGCTGCCCGGACTGCAGCGCAACTTGCTGTCTGAAAGTCTGGAAGTGGAATGCTTTCACCGTCACCACATAGCGCCCGGCTTCCAGGCCGCTCACCTTAAACCTTCCCTGAGCATCGGTTGTCGTACCGGTGCTGGTGCCGGACGTGGTATCGGTTACGGTTATCGTGGCGCCGGGAATGGCGGCGCCGGTCTGGTCCAACACTTGTCCATGGACACCGGAAGTCGATTGGCCCCAGGCGACCAGCGCACTGGCTAATACGATCGCACATAGACCGATCAGTTTCTTTATATGCACAAAAATCCTCCTTAAATTGACGTATGAAAATAGGGAGCCTGGACCCGGCGGGTGATTACACCACGCCTTACGTGGAAACGACGTTCCGGCTCGATGGATGTACCAGGAGCCAAGGGAGCCGGATCCGTGTTTGCCAGCCCGACGATTAGGAGACTCCAGCCCGCAACCAAGTCCATCAAGGGGTTACGGGTTAATGGACATTTTTTGAGTTGGCCCCGTTAGGTCGGAATCGGGACGCCGCCCCCTCGTCCCGTCCGAAGAGCGATGATATGTGGATCAGGTTAAGGAAGTATTAACGCCTTATGACGTTTTGATGACAGAACACGGGAGGAAGCAATCCCGGCAGGACGTTGAGTGCGGCGCGGCCTATGGGTAGGGAGGTCCTGGAGAACGACCGTTGCCTCGCCAGCCGCAACGGCCGGCGAGGCAGGACGGCGCGCGGAATCAAAAGCCTGTGTGCTGCGGAGTCTATTGAGGATTACAAGTCAAAGTGACACCGCCTGCTGTAGCGCCGGTGTCCCCACCGGCGCATTTCGGCGCTGAGGACAGCGCCGCTACAAGAAATGCTTCACTTTGATTTGTAATTCTCATCAGTGCAGGAACAGCAGCGGCG
>JAKASH010000593.1 GCA_021828225.1 Acidobacteriota bacterium
AGTCAGCACGCAAGCCGCCGAAGGGCAAGGGGTTACGAGCAACCTCAAAGTGTCGAGAAAGTGGAGTAAAAGAGGCGCAAAAGCGTTGGTAGGGCTACTCGAGGGCCGTTTCGAGGGTCGCGAAGCGCATCTGCGGGTCAACAACCCGGGTTTCGAGGAGGTCCCGCTCAAGCTCATAGGTGAGGCCGAAGTAGATTTTCCGAGCAGTCTTCCGTAAAAGCCCGTGCACAAACCACATCAATCTGTACTCCGGGAAGAGGTAAAGGAACCGGTCCACTCGCCGCTCATGCTCGATGGTCTCCTGAATCCTCTCGTACCTTTTCTTGGCCTTGGGCTGCCGCTCGTATTCGAGCGCCGCCTTCACCTCGCGGCCGCGCACGGCAAGCGTCATGATGCTGTCATAGTCCTTGGCGAACCTGTAGCTCACGAGATCATTGCTTGCTCGGACCTCAACTTCGGAACGCCATTCCCTAAGCAACCCGGCGCGCAACAGGTGGAGCCGAATGTCCGTCACCTCGACCGAATGAGCGACGCGAGAGGCGTCCCGCACCGGGACGAAGCCGGTCGTCATGCCGGCGCAAGAAACACCCAGGCTTGTCAGGTGCATGACGCCGCTCGGCCCGAGCGAATAGACGAAGTTCCTGCCAAAGCTTGGCACGTCGTGGCGCAACAGAAGCTCGCGAGCGGCGAGCCGCTTCACTCGCCAGTTGAAAGTCTCCCGGCAGGATTCGATGCCGGCGAATTGCGCGAGTTCGAACAACTGAGCGTGCGTTACGAACCTCGAATGAAGCACTTCCTTAAGCATGGGAATGTCGCGTTCATGGTTGAGCTCGATGTATCCGGCCGGGTATGCCATTAGTCCGTTACCTCGAATCTCAGGCGCGCACGCCACGGAACTCGGTTATCGCGCACGAGAACGACCCTTCCCAAGTTGGTGCGCACCCAGTTGCCGCACGGCATGAGCAACAACGCTTCCTGCTGGTCGCGCCATTCGCTAAAAGAGATCAAGAAGCTTGCTTCCGACTTCCAACCCGGCGTGCCGACATGAAGGCGGCCGAACTCTTCGGATTTCACGACAACCAGGAAGCTACCCGGTTCGGCCGGCGTTGGCACAATGTGGCGGAAGAAAACCTTGTTCTGTCCGTTCCATACGCACGGCTCGTCGCAATCGAACACCTTGCCAATGATCCGGCTTGGATAGTTGGGGTTGAATCCGCCAGCGCCATTGAAGCGCACATGCCCCGCGATCTTGCGGTGGCGGACGACCTTGCCGTTCACCATGACGCCGGTTGTGTTGAAGTACACCGCACGGACACAGTGGCTGGAATCACTCTCGCCACCTGCGATGCGGCGTCGCCATACGCTTCCGAATCCGGATATACCAATGAGCATGCCACCTACCCGCCCTTAAGGTTTTTGTTCCGCTCCCGCTCGGTGTAGACCTGTTCCTGAAGGTTGGCGATATGGCGCATCATCTCGGCGCGGGTTGGCGCGTTTCCATCCGCCGTGCCATGGGTGGAAGGTGCTTCGCCATTGCCTGAGCTTCGAAGTGAGTTGACCTTAAGCGACAGGTCAGCAATGGTGAACTTTACCCGGTCGAGTTCGCTTTTCAGCCGGTCTCTTTCTCGCGTAACCTCGTCCAGTTTTTTGCTCGCTTCCTCAAGTTCAGCGTGCAATGACTCGGCATCGGAACCTGCCGTTGTGGCAGCCGCTACCAATCCCGCTTCCTGCCCTTCGATGACACGGTTGCATTTCTCCATGTGCTCGTTATACCTGCGGATGGCTTCGCGGGCTGCCGCGCGCGACCGCCGGTCGTGGTCCTGGGCATCCGTCAGTTTCTCGGCGCAGATCCAATCTTTCTTGCACAGGTCATAGAAGAGCTTCGCGATGGTCCCCATTGAAAGAAACAGCAGCAGAGTAACCACGAAGCTGTATTTGAAGTAAGTGTTCCGCACATAGGCGTCGAGGAAAGCCTGGCGGCGCTGTTCAATCCAGTCGCCCCAGTTCCGATGTTCGGGGTTCAATCGGTTCAGCAGCGCATCGTACCAGGTATTCTGGTACAGGCCGCGCGGCTGGTAGGGCCGAAGGCCGCGGCTCGGCTCACCTGTGGGAACACGCGACGCGGTGGAACTTTGCATCTGGCCAAGACCCGACGCCGCGAACGCGATCACCAAGAACACCGCCATAACCCACCGCTTCATACGCCCCCCGAGCCCCATCCGACGTTTGCCCGCCTGCCATGCTTATTTGCCATTTCCAGATTCTTGAATCTCAAATGGGCTCCCTTCGTCGAGTCCGCTCGCGACTGGAGAAGCCGCGGGAAAACTTCCGGCTTAAATCCATCGCCCCAAATATCAGCGGGCGGCCGGACGCTGAGCGTGGTGTGCAGGGTGCCCTCGACTTCGTCGGTCATGAGCAATTCCACCTGGCCCTTGGGCAGGTTCTTGATGTGCATGTCCATGGCGCGGGTTTCCATGTCTTCGCGTTCGGTGGCGTGGCCAGTCGCTTCATATTTTTCATAGCCAAAGAACTTCAGCCGACGCATGGAGAGGGTGCGCTTGGTCACCGGATGGAGCGCCGAAGCCTGCAGGAAGTAGTCGGCTGTCGTCTCGTCGTGAGTTTTAAACGTGATGATAGTGTTTGCCGCCGAGGTCACTTCCTCCTTGAATCCTTTTCCGACACGGAGCAATTGCGGGACGCTTTGCATCGAGAACAGGAAGGAGGTGTTTGTGCCGCGGGCGGTCTGGAGGATGTGCGCGAAGTTCGCATAGCCAAAGGGCGCGAATTCATCCATGATGATGCTGGTCATCGGACGGTTTCCAGCGCCGTCGCGACCTTTCTCGTAGCGCTTCCCGATGACTAACTGAACGTTTTGGAGCAACATCTTCCCAAGCGCCTTGACCGGCTCGGTGTTTTTGTTCACGTTCAGACTGATAAAGAGAATCTGTCCCTTCTCGATCACTCCTTCGAGCGAAAGGACGTCGTCGTAAGGCCCGGTGATGATCGAGAGTTCGTCGTCCAGGAAGGTCATGCACTCGTTCAGCATCCCTTGAATCTTCTCGACGCGCTCCCGGTCCTGAAAGGACTGGTAGAGGTTCTTCACCGACATCTCGAAGTTGAGCCGCCGCTGCAGGGTGACATTCGGCGTGCGTTCGATCTCGTGGATGGCCT
>JAKASH010000594.1 GCA_021828225.1 Acidobacteriota bacterium
TTGACCAGCAGCACGGCGGCTTGCAGCGTATCCAGTCGGCTGTTCCAGCCGATTTCCTCGTGGAAGTACCGCTCGCGCATGCCGTGAGCACGCAGCATGCGCGCCCGGTCGGCGAAATGCGCGTTGCCCGTGGTAACCAGTCCCGCGTCCCCGCAGGCGCTCAGGTTTTTTGTGGGATAGAAGCTGAAGGTGGCCAAGTCTCCCAGACTGCCGGCGGGGCGATTGTTCCACTTGGCGCCGAAGGCCTGGGCTGCGTCTTCAACGAGGAGAACCTCGAATTCTTTCTTCAACTGGGCGAACGCGTCCCAGTCCGCGCATTGCCCGTACAAATGGACCGGAAGAATCGCCCGCACTCGGCTGCGTTTGGGCAGGCCAACCAGCGTCGCCGCCACCTGCGTCGGATCCAGATTGTAAGTTTTTGGGTCGATGTCGGCCAGCAAGGGCTGCGCCCCGGCCCGCACAATGGAACTCACCGTGGAGAAAAAGGTGAAGGGAGTGGTGAGGACCGTGTCGCCCGGGCCGATTTCAGCGGCAGCCATCGCCAGCCACAAGGCGTCGGTGCCGGAAGCGCATCCGATGCCATGAGCTACCCTGCAGAGAGAAGCGACGGCGGCTTCGAACTGCTGCACTTCTTCGCCCAGAATGAAGTGCTGGCCGGTGCAGACTCGCTCTATCGCAGCCAGAATTTCCACGCTGATTTGCTCATACTGGCGTGAAAAGTCGAGCATTGGCACCCCCGTCGAGGGTGCTGGGGCGGCAGCAGCGGCGGGAATCGGGTGAGACGGCACATTTCATGCTAGCACCGTCCGGATTTGGGGCGTTCCGTTGGGGCTGCCGGTCCGCTCCAGAGGCATTTTCCGGTACAGATGGAAGGGTAATTTCAGCACGGAGCGTCAAATTCCGGCGGACGCCGTCTAATGAAAAGCGCCCGACTTCGTGGGCTCGTGAAACGTCGATGACGATCCATGCATCCAAAGTGCAAGCCATGTATTGCGCGGTATTCGACTCGGTTCTGGCGATATTGCGAAATTTCGTAGACAATACTGGCACGGTATAGTAGTGCCTGCTTTGGGGCAGAACGAACCGGTATGGCTGTAGAACTTCAAGTTGGGCGTTTGACCGTCCGCTTTGCGCAGTACGCTTTGCACAACTAGTTGGTACGGCAAGGAGATGAAAAATGGAAAGCAAGACAGCACAGAATATTCAGGACACCTTTTTGAATACAGTCCGTAAAGACAAATCCCAGATCACTGTTTACCTTGTAAGCGGCGTGAAATTGACGGGACGCATACGGTCCTTTGATAAATATTCCGTTCTGCTGGAAAACAACAATCAGGAGCAGCTCATCTTCAAGCATGCCATTTCCACTGTCGTCAGTGGCAAGCCAGTTCTGATGGTTGAACATCGCCATGGGCCAGTCGGCACGCAAACCGCCGGACCCGCTCCCACAGGGACCATAGGCACGGGGCACGGTCCTGCAGCCGCAGGGTCGGGAGTGGCCAGCGCTCCGGCGCTGACTCCATCGAGCTTCAACGCTTCGTGACACCGCTTGCCCAGGTTGCCATGAACGCGACCGCAGGTGGGTATGACGGCAAGATGGTTGAATGATCGAATCGTTTGACTCTCAGCGAGCGAAGGAAAACATCCACGACGGTGATCGCGGGGAACGGACGCTGATTATCGTCTGCGAGTTTACCGGGAAAAAATATCGCCAGCATCTTACCGAATCGGCCCGCCAGGCCAGGGGCGCGCTACGCGCGATCCGTGACCAGGAGTCCTCCGGGGACGCCGGGTTCGCGCTGTCTGGGCACACACCAGACGATTCGGGAACATCTGCTGAGCAGCTTTCCACGCCTCAAATTTCCGCGGAAGCGGCCGAGTGCAGCGAGCTGGCTGTCAGCGCGGGAGCGAACGTGCTGGATGTCATCGTGCAGCGGCGCGATCATCCCGATCCCGCCACGCTGGTGGGCAAAGGCAAGCTGGAGGAGATTGGAGCCCGTGCCCAGGCCAGCCGCGCGGATTTGATCGTCTTCGAGCAGAATCTGTCGCCCTCCCAGCTGCGCGAACTGGAGCAGGCGCTTCCGTGCCGCGTGATCGACCGCACGCAATTGATCCTGGATATTTTCGCTTCGCACGCGAGGACGCGGGAAGGCCAGTTGCAGGTGGAACTGGCCCAGTTGGAATATATGCTGCCGCGCCTGGCTGGTCGCGGCCGTTCCATGTCCCAGTTAGGGGGCGGCATCGGCACCCGCGGACCGGGCGAAACGCAGATCGAGACCGACCGCCGAAAAATCGGCCGCAAGATTCAAGTCATTCGAACCCGCCTCGAAGCGGTCCGCAATATTCGCCGGCAACAACGCCAGCGGCGTTCTTCTGTTCCGGTGCCCACAGTGGCGCTGGTCGGCTACACCAATGCGGGCAAAAGCACGCTGTTCAATGCTCTCACGCAGGCCGCGCAGTTGGAATCCTCCCGGCTGTTTGCCACTCTCGATCCCAAGCTGCACCTGGTCACTCTGCCGTCGCGGCGACGGATTCTGCTCTCCGATACGGTGGGATTCATTCGCGCCCTGCCGCCCACGCTGGTCAAAGCGTTTCGCGCAACGCTGGAGGAAGTTCAAACCGCGGAGGTACTGATTCACGTTGTGGATGCCTCCAGTCCATCCCTCGATGTGCATCGCCAGGAGGTGGAAAAGATCCTGCGTGAACTGGAGGCCGATACCAAGCCTCGCATAGAGGTCATGAACAAAATCGACCTGTTGCCAGCGGAGGAGGGGGCGAAGAAAAATGGTGCGATTGCGGTTTCCGCCCGCGCCAAAACAGGGCTGGATGCGCTGTTGGCCGCGCTGGACGCGGCCCTCGATTCCGATCCGCTGGAGGTGCGGGAGATGGTCGTACCGCAGAGCGAGGGCGCCGTGCTGGCCGCGCTGGATGCTGGAGCCGTCGTTCAGGAGAGAACGTTCCACGGGGAAGACGCGCATCTTCGCGTGCAGGGGCCAGCTTCTTTACTGGGAAAATATCGCAGATACTGGCGGGGTTAACTACACGCAGGCTGGTTGTGCGGAAGGAAGAGCAGACCGGATGCCCGAATGTAGGGCTACTATTCTGGGCATCCGGTTTGCCGGACCTAGGACCAGGTCCGAGGCTGTTGTCTCCAGTGTAGGCCAACAGGAC
>JAKASH010000004.1 GCA_021828225.1 Acidobacteriota bacterium
TGCGGCCCTGCTGATCGGAGACCCTGCGCTCACGTTTAATGGCGGCGCGCTGAAAGTCTACGATCTCGCATCCGAGTGGAAAAAATTTACGGGACTGCCTTTTGTGTTTGCGGTTTGGGCAGGGCATGAAGATGCCGGCCTCGGTCAGTTCTGCGAGGACTTTACGGCATCGAGAGACTACGGCCTTCAGCACATTGATGACATTGCCCAGGAATACGCGCCGAAGCTCAACCTGCCGCCGGAAGCGGTGAAGGTTTACCTCGAAGAAAATATCGATTATTCTTTGGATGAGGAAAACCGCAGGGGCTTGCAACTCTTTTACCGCCTTGCACATGAGATCGGCATCGTCCCGGGGGAAAAGGAAATCCTTTTTGCCTAGGATGATGGGCGGCTTGAGTTTTTGGTGCGCGCACGGAAAGCTCTGGTCCATCGAGTAGCGGTTTATGGGATTGACGCAATCACAGGCTCTGGAGATGTTACGGTCGGACGACCTGATCGGCCTTGGCATGGAGGCCAATGCCCTGCGCAGGAGGCTCCATCCCGGCAATGTAGTCACATACCAGATTGACCGCAATATCAACTACACCAATATCTGTACCGAGTACTGCTCCTTCTGCGCGTTTTACCGGCCCGTGGGCTCTCCGGAAGGCTATGTGCTTCCTCTCGAAACCATCTTCCAGAAAATCGAGGAGACGCTGGCCCTTGGCGGCACCGGGGTGCTGATGCAGGGCGGCCTCCATCCCGACCTCAAGATCGATTATTACGAGAACCTGCTTTCCAGCATCAAGCGCCGTTACCCGCAGGTTCATTTGCACTGCCTGTCGGCGCCGGAAGTCCTGAACATTGCGGAAATTTGTGGATTGAGCGTTCGGGATACGCTCATGCGCCTGATGGATGCGGGCCTCGATTCCATTCCTGGAGCAGGCGCGGAAATCCTGGATGATGAAGTCAGAAAGCGAATCGCGCGGTTGAAGTGCAACACCGAGGAATGGCTCTCCGTCCATCGTGCCGCTCACCAGTTGGGCATGCGCACCACGGCCACCATGATGTTCGGCTGTGGGGAAACGCTGCAGCATCGCATCGCGCACCTGGAACGGGTTCGAAGGCTTCAGGAAGAGACGAGTGGTTTCACTGCCTTCATTCCCTGGTTTTTCCAGCGTGAAAACACGTCGCTCGGGCGCTTCATCAAGGAAGAAGTTACGGCAGTCGAATATCTCAAGACACTTGCCGTCAGCCGCCTTTACCTCGATAACATTCAGAACGTTCAGGCGTCATGGCTGACCCCCGGCCACAAGGTCTGCCAGATTGCGCTGTGCTTTGGTGGCAACGATGTTGGAAGCATCCTCATTGAGGAGAACGTTGTCTCCGCCGCCGGTTGCGGGCGGACATCCTCCGAGGAAAAACTTCGCCGGATGATTCTCGACGCCGGCTTTCGTCCCGTCAAGCGCGACACGCTTTATCGCAATTATTTCCTGAATTAAGACAGCCTCGAGCCAATCCAACCGGGCGCTGCATTCGGCATTACGCTTATGACTGAACTTCGATGGAATCCGACGGTGCGCGAGTGGGTCTCGACCGCCTCCCACCGGCAGAACCGGCCCCAGATGCCCCAGGACTGGTGTCCCTTCTGCCCCGGCTCAGGGCGCGTTCCGGACGACTACGACGTCTACATCTACCCGAATGATTTTCCGGCCTTTTCCATTCCGCCCCAGGTTCCGGCGATTGAGGGTGACGATTTCTATCCGGTCAGGCCCTCGCACGGGAAATGCGACGTGGTGCTCTATCATCCCGATCATAAAACCTCGCTGCCGCAACTCTCGATTGATCACCTGACGCGCCTGGTGAAAATCTGGCGCAGGAGGTTCACGGAACTGAAGGCGACTCCGGGCATCCGCTATGTCCTGATTTTTGAGAACAAGGGAGCGGTGATCGGGGTGACGATGCCCCATCCTCATGGCCAGATTTATTCTTTCCCTCTGATCCCTCCCATCATCAAGAAGGAAATGGCTGCCGCGCGCGCTCACCATCACAGCCATGAGCGATGCCTTTTCTGCGACATCCTCCAGAAGGAGCGCAAGGACGGGCGGCGAGTGGTGGCGGAGAATCGGACCTTCACGGCCTTCATTCCGTTCTACGCGCGCTGGCCTTATGAGGTGCATGTTTATCCCAGGCGCCACCTGGGCGCGATGGACGAGTTGAAGCCTTCAGAGGAAAAAGGGCTGGCTGAAATTCTTAAGTGGGTGACCCAGAAATACGATAACCTGTTCCACATGTCTTTCCCGTACATGATGCTGATGCACCAGGCTCCCACGCGCGGCCGGCATCCCTATTATCATTTCCACATTGAGTTCTATCCGCCGCACCGCAGCAAGGAAAAACTGAAGTATCTGGCGAGCGTGGAAACGGGCAGTGGGTTTTTCCTGAATGATTCACTGGCCGAAGAAAAGGCGCGTGAGCTGCGAGCGGTGGCGCCCAAAGACGCTCCGCGAAGTTGAGCGATCACCTCGCAAGTAGGAAACACAACATGATTGAGGAAGCCTTTCAAAAAATCTATGGAAGCGCGCCTGACGTGGTAGCCCGCGCGCCCGGACGCGTGAACCTGATCGGAGAGCACACCGACTACAATGACGGATTTGTGCTTCCGGCGGCCATTGACCGCGCTATCGATTTCGGTGCTCGCCGCCGCAAAGACAATGTCGTGCATGCTCGCTCGATTGACTTTCAGGATGAAGTCGAGTTCCGTCTTGATGCGATTGAAAAGGACGACCAGCACGCCTGGAGCAACTACCTTCGCGGTGTGCTCAAGTTTTTGCAGGCGGATGGGCATCCGCTGACGGGCGCGGATGTTGCTTTTGGCGGCAACGTGCCGCGAGAGGCCGGGCTCAGCTCGTCGGCAGCGGTCGAAGTGGGAGCCGTGGCGCTTGCCATGAAGCTTTTCAACATCGAACTCGGACCTCTGGAGGTCATCCGGCTCGCCCGCAAGGCGGAAAACGAGTTTGTCAATGTGCCCTGCGGAATCATGGACCAGTTCGTGTGCGCGTTGGGCAAGCGAGATCACGCCCTGTTTCTCGATTGCCGCGATCTGAGTTATCGTCACGTCCCTTTGTCCGACCGCGTCAAGATCGTCGTGTGCGATTCCGGCGTGCGGCGGGCGCTTGCCGCTTCAGAGTATGAAATCCGGCTGCGGCAGTGCCGCCAGGCCGTAGCGCAACTTGGAACCACCGGGCTGGCCGTCAAGTCGCTTCGCGAGATCGACCTGACCGACCTGGAAGTTGCAAGCCATAGCCTGAGTGAGGTCCTCCTGAAGCGGGCGCGGCATGTGGTGAGCGAGAACGATCGTGTGCTCAAGGCCGTCAAGAATCTGGAAAAAGGGAACCTCGAAAGCTTCGGCAAGCTGATGATTGCTTCCCATGAGAGCCTGCGCAATGACTACGAAGTGAGCTGCAAGGAGCTTGACGTTCTGGTGGAGCTGGCGCTGAAGCAACCGGGAGTTCTGGGAGCGCGGATGACCGGTGCAGGTTTCGGCGGATGCACGGTCAACCTGGTTCGCGCCGACGCGGCACACGGGTTCGCAGAAGTGGTCAAGGAAGGCTACCACGAAGCCACAGGTCTCACTGCGGAAGTCTACGTCTGCGAGGCTTCTGACGGGGCCCTGGCTGATCGCTGAGCGGCTTTGAAATTCGTCAAGGCCGCAATTTTACCCGCCGGCATATCAATCCCTTTCGTCGCAGGCTTTCCCCCACCTGACGAAGGGTGCGGCGGGCCCTTAAGAAGCAACATCAGGGACATCAGCAGAAAGAAAACCAGCAAAATAAAAAGCAAGGTACGAACGTGCCGGCCCTCACCTTCGATCAGAGGACACGCAGCCTTCGGAGTTCTCCGCCGCGCCAGATACCATGGGAAAATAAGAATCCATAGCAACAGGGAACCGATACTCCATCGAAACGCCTTGGGGATGTTATTTTTTCGGGCGTCGCGAAGCACCCACAGCGAGGAAAGAACCACAAGTCCACCCAAAAGAAACTGGCTTTTTTCATAGCCCAGGAGTCCTTCGGCAACGAAGGCAACTACAAGCCAGATTCCCAATGTTGCGAAAAAGATACCCCAGGAGAATCGCGCGTATTCCTTGGATGGCAGAGGAATGACCTGCTCGGCTATGGGAATGACAACATCCGGACGAGCGATTTCATTCGGGTCAATGGCCTGCCTGCAGGAGGGGCAGGTCCGGCACGAGGGGGCAAGCAACTGGCCGCAATGGGGACAAGCAAAGGGCTCGTCCGGGAAAGCGGCTGCCGGTCGGGAGTTGGTCTCATTGGGGGACTCGACCATCGACGACTCTTCTCCCCCCGGATTGTTGGAACCTGCATTCATGGTTTTGTATTCCATCCTTGGTGCTCATCCCAGTCTAACACCTGGCGGTAAACTAATCTGCGAGAAAGCCGGTTAAAATCCCGGATATGGCCTAAGGCGCGATTGCCACCTTGCGACTGATAATACCAACCTGCCTCCTGGCCCAGCGCCATCACCTCACCAGAGACAAACAAAACCCGCTCTGAATAATGATACGGAGTCGGGGGAAGAGTCTTCGGGTTATAGACCCTGTCCACATATAGTTTGATGCTGTTGGGAGAAAGTTCCTTCTCCTGCACCATCTCCTGGAGTGCCTTCACCACAAAATAATTGCACACAATATGGTCGATGTGCCCTTCGGAGGGTGGATGGGCCGTGACGATCACTTCCGGATGAAACATCTTCAAAAGTTTTCTCACGGTGGCCTCAACCGACTGCCGGGCAAAGGGCAGGTTGGGATGGAAAACGTCCTGGTAGGGTGTGTGGTCGCAGGCCAGCAAAGGCGCAAGATACGGATGGGCAGGGTCGGGATGGTAGTACCAGATTTCCCCTGATCCTCCATCAGGCAGCCCCAGGAAATAGATATCGCTTGCCGGCACACCCAGATGCCCCAGCACGGCACGCGTCTCTGCCATGCGCAAGTCGCCGAAATTCATGGCCTCTGCAGGACTGCATGAGTGCTGGTAATAAAGATCGCAAGATCCTGCATCGCCGCTGGTAAAATAAACGAAATGGATGGGGATGTGATTCTCAACCGCCGCCCGGATCAACCCGTCCCAGCCACCTTCGTCATCCTCGTGCGCGCAAAAAATCATGATCGACTTGGGCAGAGGATTTACGCCCAGCTCGAGATCATTTTCGGCCACGGCGTTTCCGGTTGAATCGCTGAGAACAACTTCGACTCGATACAGGCCTGCGCGACCGGCGGGAAGGGCAAACGTTACCGTTTCCTTCATGGGATCCAAAGCCGGCGAGAGGTCAAGGCGGTTGCCAAGGGTTTTCTTTTCAATTTCCTTTCCCTGCGGATCAAGCAGCAGCACCGTCATCGAAATCTGCTTCCAGGTCCTCGCTCCGAAGTTCTTAACCCTAAAATGGATGGCCGCGTCGTGTCCCGGAATAAACATGGTGTGTTGCTTGTCGAAATGAATAGAGCCTGCATTAAGGCCCGGAGGATAAAAGTGCCGGTAGTCCTTGGTATCAACGTCACTCAGCTCAGGGTAAACGTATTGCAAAGGATAAGGCTTCGGAGATGTGATGCCGGGCGGCTGAATCAGGACCAGCCGGCTGAAGGCAATGTCCAGGACGGTCTTCCGATCATGGTCCCACACCACGACCCCGTACTGATGGATCGTCGGCTGCATGACCTTGCCGGCAACGGCAGCATCGCTGGAGTGAATTTCCTCCTCCGCACCTGCAGCAAGTGTCAGATCCTTTTTCAACGTTACAATGCTCGCGGCAGCCTGTTGTGCAGGCCCGGCAATCCACGGCCAGTAGCGGTTTGAGAATTCAACCCGAAGGCCTTGCAGAGGGTGATTGGTCAGGTTTTTCAGAGTAATGTCGCACGCAACCCGATCGCCTGTAACGTAAAATGTCTTTTGGAGCTTGATGCTCTCAATCTTGACCAACCTGCGATAGACGGCGAAGGAGCCGGCCTGGTGAACCTTGAAAACAATCTCGCCCGAAATTCGGTCATACCCCAGCAGGTCAATCTCATAGCGTCCGGTTCTGGCATCCAGGGGGATTTTCCATAAGACTGAGTAGGGACCCGCGGCGGAACCGCTCGAGCATTTCCACACATGGGAGGGAGGGGTTGTAAACAGCGCCTGGGCCTCACCGTCGTAGCGGACCGTCGCTGAAAAGACCAGATCTGCGCGGATCGAAGCTCCCGGAGCCGGGACCAGGCGCATCAGAACTTCCGAACCAACGTCGTAATCGGTTCTATTGGTTACCGCCAGGACACTGCCCCGAGCCTGGGCAAGCACCGGCAGCAGCAGAGATCCAGCGAGGACCGCGAATTTCGTGCAGATGGACTTTCGCATGTGCCTTGGTAACACAACATCCTCCGCTCCTGGGCGAAGGGATGTGGTGCCCCGTACGCACAGCCAGACCAGCCTCCTCACGCCCATGCGCCGTCCCATTCAAGTCAGGTCTTGCGCGCATGAAGTTTAATTTATCACGAAGCAGGACCTGGTGCGCGGAGGCACTGGCTTTCCTCCGCAACGGAAAGGCACGCGAAGGGTTGTGAAGGTAGGTCCCGCGGTGGGGAACTATGCTTCCTCGGCAGCTTTCAGGTCTGTTTGAGGAATCAGCCCAGGCAACGCGCCTGCCTTTGCCAGGACGAAGTAAACCACAAAGCCCACGACAAAGGAGAACAGAGCAGCCGGACGATCGACCCTTACCCAACTTGCCGGTATTCCAGGAATTTGATTGAGAATTCCTACCACAAAACCGGTCGCCCATGCCACGTATCCCGCCCAATTGATTCCTTTGCGCGGTCCTGACCATTTTCTTCCGGCCAGGAGATAATCGGCAGCCATGGCGCCGCAAATCGGACCGAAGGAGGCACCCACAATCGTGAAAAAGCCAACGAGATTTTGGGCCACGCCTGTAATGGCCAGGATAGCTCCGATCGTCACTCCAACCAGTGTGGAAACGGCGCGCGGAATTCGGGGTAGCATGGTTCCGAAGCTATTGCTGGCGATAAAGGTACAGAACGTGGTGGGAACCATGGAAGCAGCTGCAAACAAGAAGAACATTAGAGGGGCAAGAGTGCCAACACTTTTGATGGTTCCGGCATAGGTGAAGTCTGAGGCGTTGCCCAAGATGCCAAGGTGTCCGGCAACCGAAAGCACCGGCAAGCCTCCCGCAACAAGGATCGCCAAAGCAATGCCCGTTAAGCCTCCCAGCAGCACGTCGCGGCGGTTCCTGTTATTCAAGCCAAAATCGGCGCCCGCAGCTCCAGCGGTCGCAAAGAATCCGATGACGATTGCGAGCATCGCCAGGAAACCTCCCCAGGCATCGTTCTGCGGCGGACGATAATCGGCCACGCCTCCCTTGTTGGCCCAAAAAACGATGATGATCATAAAGAGCGGCACCCAGTTCAGAAACTGGGCAATGCGCGCCATGTAAGAAATGCCTTTGATAGCCACCCAGGCAAGCCCGTATGCCCAGACCAGCGCAATGGCGACAAACAGCCCTTTAGAATGACTACCGAGCCCTTCCATGATGTAGTCGGTTGCGAAGTACGTTGCCACCGCGAACCATCCCAGCTGCAGAAACCCCATCAGCAGTCCGGGCATCAGGTATCCACCCTTCGTGCCAAAAGTCGATGTTCCAACGATGTAAAGAGGACGTCCTGTCTGCATGCCCAGCATGGCGGGCGCATAGTAAAAAAGCCCGAAACAGAGCAGGCCCGCGACAAAAAGGCCCAGGAGACAGACAGCGGGGGTGGTTTGACTCAGCGTGGGCGCAGGAATTCCCAGATAAAAGCCGACCCACAAAAAGATCCCGGCGTAAGAAGGAAAGGTGCTCTTGTACCAGGGCACTCGTTTACTGACTGGATTGGGAACAGAGGATACAACGTAATTCGGTAGTTCCGCAGCCATTTTACCCCCAATCAAACAGACACCGAGAGTTCGGCTGGGGACAAAGAATATTCGCTTAGGAACCTTTATGCAAGTTCAAAAACAAAAAAGGCCTGTCGAGTCCAGACAACCAAGCCGGGTTGAGATTCGCAAGCCCGTGCTCGATTATCCCTCCTCGGCTTCGGCAAAGAGCTTGTAACCGGGATTAGGCGGAAACATCTCCGCCAGCAGAGTCATGCGTTTGCGCAAAGCAGGAACAGGCAGGTGTTCTGGTCCAAGCCGGATTTGAACGTCATGCCAGAGCCCGTGCATATACTCCGCGCATGTGCTGGTGAAGGAAATGTCGCGATACTTCGCAAACTGCGTGCCGGCTTGCGACCATCGGCCCCGCCTCCGAAGCGGTTGCTTTGCCTCATAGGCGTCCTCATCAATCTCGCCGTCGAATCCACTGCGCAATTCTTCAACCAGCAGACTGGTATAGCGCTCCAGTTCTTCGGCCGTGAGCCGCGAGCGAAGCAGTTCAGCAACGCTCGCCAAGAATTCGCATCCGGTGTCGTGAGCATCAAGATCCCGGCAGGCAAGGATCAGATCAATTCTGCCCTTACTTTCCAGCCAGACTGTGGAATGCTTTTCTCCGTCAGGGCTGGAAAAAGCAACCAGGTCACCCGTTGGAAAACAAGCCACAAAAGGGACCAGGAGAATTCGCAGATTCCCAAGCCGCCGGGCGATGGCTTGCGGCACGGCCAAGGCTGGTTCTCGCACCATGGTGCGTTCTTCGGAGGGGCTGAGGGCAACGGCTGAATGCATTTCCCATTCATGCGCCAGCCGGGAAAGCGGCACGAAAATCTGCTGGACATACTCTCTGACCGGAATGTTCTTGCTCACAGAAGGCTGTGAAGTGCTCAACCCACTCCTCGTGAACCAAATCTCAATCTTATTGTGGCGGATAAGGTCGCTCAGTGTCCAGCACACGTCTTCTGCCTATGAGAGGACTCTCGATCGCTCCTCATCGCTCGCGAGTGGCAAGCTGAAGCCTCAAGCCGGCTCCGAAACCCTCCCAGAAAATGGTTGCGCCGGAAATGGAGCCGGGGCACAATGAATAGGTAAGGACTTTTGATAGCCTGAAGGATATCCCTTTTGGCGGCGAAATTCTTCGTGGGCTCCAAGGAGAGGAGCATGCGGTGGCGTGACCTTTCTTCGTAGGGGCCTCGGAAAACAGCTTTGCAACTAACCCCTGAATTATTTCCAACGCTATCACTTCCCGATGACAAGTTTCACGACCACTGTGGCGTGTTTGCAGTTTATGGTCATCCTGAAGCTTCCAAGCTGACCTATCTGGGCCTTTATGCGCTCCAGCATCGGGGTCAGGAAAGCGCCGGTATTGTTTCGAGCGATGGCCACCGGCTGATCGGCCACAAAAATATGGGGCATATAGCCGAGGTTTTCAACGAAGGAGTTTTGCAGAACCTCGCCGGACATGCCGCCATCGGGCACACTCGATATTCGACGGCCGGCGACACAAACGTGAAAAATGCCCAGCCCCTGAGCGTCAGCTGCCAGAAGGGGCAGGTGGCTCTTGCCCACAATGGGAACCTGGTAAACGCGACCAGCATTCGGCGCGAACTCGAAGCGCGCGGGGACATCTTCCAGACAACCAGCGACACGGAAGTGATCCTGCACTATTTCGCGCGTTCCAAGCACAGCGGGATCCCGGAATCGATTGCCGATGCGCTTGACCGCGTTTCGGGTGCGTACTCGCTGGTCATGCTTTTTAAAGATAGTGTTTACGCCATTCGGGACCCGCGTGGATTCAGGCCACTCAGCCTTGGACAATTGAACGGCGCTTACATTGTAGCCTCTGAAACCTGTGCGTTCGACATCATCAGCGCCACCTACCTGCGTGAAATCGAGCCGGGCGAGATGGTGATTCTGGATCAGCGTGGCATCACTTCCCTCCGTTATTCGCCACCAGCCAAGCCGGCGCAATGCATTTTTGAGCACGTCTATTTTTCTCGCCCTGACAGCGTCGTGTTTGGCCGCTCAGTGCAAAGCAGCCGCGAGATGTTAGGGCGGCGGCTTGCGCGCGAACATCCGGTAGAGGCGGACCTGGTCGTGCCGGTTCCTGATTCAGGAGTCGCCGCGGCCATCGGATACTCAGAAGAGTCAAACATCCCGTTAAAGTTTGGTTTGATCCGCAACCACTACGTGGGACGCACGTTCATTGAGCCTACGCAGGCCATCCGGGACTTTGGTGTCAAGCTCAAGCTCAATCCCGTGCGCAGCCTCCTTGAGGGGAAACGCGTGGTGCTGGTGGACGATTCCATTATCCGCGGCACCACCAGCCGGAAAATTGTGCGCCTGGTGCGGGAGGCCGGAGCAAGTGAGGTCCATCTACGGATCAGTTGCCCACCCACGGTTTCGCCTTGTTACTATGGGATTGACACGCCGACCAAAAAAGAACTCATCGCTTCAAGTCACAGTGTGGAAGAGATCCGCATTTATGTGGGAGCTGACACACTGGGCTACCTTTCGCTGGAAGGCCTGCGAGAAGCGGTTGGAAACGACAAGGAGCGATATTGTCTGGCTTGCTACACGGCCAGCTATCCCACCGCCATTCAAGAGCCTCTAATCTCCTTGCGAAACCGGGAATAACGTTTATGGAATCATCTGAGTTTCTGAAAACCGAGGAACAATCCCAGAATTCTGCCACTCCGCCACCTCCACCCCAGCGCGGGTCCCGGCGAGACGGCTTATGGGAAACGGTTCGCTCCCTTCTCATTGTATTGATCGGGGTGTTTTGCATCCGAACGTTCGTGGCCGAGGCCACCATGATTCCGACCGGCTCGATGGAAAACACGATTCTGATTGGCGACCATGTTCTTCTGAACAAGCTGCTTTACGGCCCCCAATTGCCTTATACCGACTTCCGATTTCCCCGGCTGGCAGGGATTCACCGTGGAGACATCGTAGCTTTCCATTATCCGGTGGATCCTTCTCTTATGTTTGTCAAACGCGTTATCGGTGTTGGGGGCGACGTAGTCCGTATTGTTAACAAGCAGGTTTACGTTAACGGCAAGCCGCTCAAGGAACCCTTTGCCTATTTTTCGTCGTCCAGTATTTATCCTCTTCGCGATAACTTTCCCCCGCCTGTAAGTGAAATCAAGGAGCTTGCAGTGGCCTGGGGTGTGAATCCCCAATGGGCTCATGAAATGCCCCGCTATATTCACAGGGACGGCCTTCACGTTCCGAAGGGGGACTTGTTTGTGCTGGGTGACAATCGAGATGACTCGCTCGATAGTCGCTTCTGGGGATTTGTCCCCGTTAAGAACGTTGTGGGAGAGCCGCTGTTTGTTTATTGGTCTTATAATGCGCCTACGCATGACTGGATTGACGATCGGCTCTCAGATCGGTTGAAATTCGACGTTTCCATCCTCCGAAACTTTTTCAGCAGAACACGCTGGTCCAGGATGGGCAAGGTCTTCTGACCGATTTCGTCCTTCTGGTTTTTTTTGTTAATTCCACCCAGGGAGTTCCCGGCACCTTATGCGTTATCAAGATGCGGGCGTCGATATCGATGCGGCGAGCCGCGCCAAGTCCCAGATTAAAGAACTTGCCAGCAAGACCTTCAGCCCTCGCGTGCTGAGGGATGTTGGCGCCTTTGGGGGATTCTTTTCTCTCAAGGGTCTTCCCTCGGACGCCGTGCTGGTTTCCAGCATGGACGGCGTCGGCACCAAACTCAAGCTTGCCTTTGCCACGAACCGCCATGAAAGCGTCGCCGCGGACCTGGTGTTCCACTCGGTCAACGACATTGCCGTCCATGGCGCCAAACCGCTCTTCTTTCTGGATTATCTTGCAACGGGGAAAATACGTCCGAATGTTGTGACGGAAATTGTGCGCGGACTTTCCAACGCCTGCCGCGAGGTCGGCTGCGCCTTGGTGGGCGGTGAAACTGCCCAGATGCCGGGCTTTTACGCTCCCAACGAATACGATCTTGCAGGTTGCATTGTCGGGTGGGTACTCCGGCGGGACATCCTGGACGGAAGCCGAATTCGCCCCGGCGATGTAATTCTTGGGCTACCCTCGCTTGGTTTGCACACCAACGGCTATTCTCTTGCCCGAAAGGTCCTCATTGAGCAGGCTGGGCTCCGGCTTTCTCAGCGCGTTCCGGAACTCGGCCGGCGCCTCGACGAAGAATTGCTGGCGCCCCACCGCTGTTACGGACCCTTGCTCCAACCCTTGCATCGGAAAGGATGGCTCACCGGCCTGGTTCACATTACCGGCGGCGGTATCACGGACAACACGCCGCGAATCCTCCCCGCCCGTTGTTCAGCGGAAATTCATCTGGGATCGTGGCCCGTGCCTCCCGTCTTCAAGCTGATTTCCAATCTCGGGAAGGTTCACGAGAGTGAAATGCTGCACACCTTCAATATGGGTCTGGGCATGCTGCTGATTGTTCCGCAAGAGAACGTGGTCAAAGTCACTCGCGCTCTCAAAAGGAAAAAAGAAAAGTTTTGGATCGTGGGCAAGATCGTTCGTGGCGAGGCTGGGGTAAAATATCTCGCGAGTCGCGTGGATTGAGCTCACGATTACCAGGCTTTCCGATTTCTTGTGTAATTAGGCAAGAAGGGCCATTCACGGGCACTCTTAATCACTGTGGTTAAAGATCAATGAAGAACATAGGTATTCTGCTTTCCGGACGCGGTTCGAATTTTGAGGCCATTGCTCGTAATGTTGCTGACGAAAAAATTCCAGGGAAAATCGCATTAGTCATCAGCAATCGGGAGCAGGCGCCGGGTCTCGAGCGCGCCCGCGCGATGGGCCTGAAGACGCTTTTTATTTCCTCGAAAGGTAAGGATCGCGAGGCGTATGACAGGGAAGTTGTAGCTGCCCTCAAAGAAGCGCACGTGGATCTGGTGTGCCTTGCGGGCTTCATGCGTCTGCTCAGCCCGTACTTTGTGCGCGCGTTCCCCCGGCGCATCCTGAATATTCACCCGGCGCTTCTTCCCGCGTTTCCGGGTCTCGACGCGCAGAAACAGGCCCTTGATTATGGCGTCAAGTTCACCGGCTGCACCGTCCACATCGTAGATGAAGGCATGGATACAGGACCCATCGTGTGCCAGGCCGTCGTGCCGGTGCTCGACGATGACACCGAGGAGACGCTCTCGGCCCGAATCTTAAGCGAAGAGCATCGGATTTATTCCGAAGCCGTCTGCCTGCTTCTCAAGGATGAAGTCCGCATCGAAGGGCGCCGCGTGCTGCTGAAGAAATAAGGACGCTGCCGCTGAGGCCGCAGAATTGCATGGCAATCTCGGCACGGCTGAAGCCGTGCCCTGACGCCATTCCTGACTGCCCATGCGCATGAACTTAGAACGCTCTGCATAGAAATTCATGATGACGCTTAACGAACAGCTCGCTTATCTCACCAAGGGCGCGGAAGAAACGATCCGGGTCGAAGATCTCTACACCAAACTCGAGCGTGCCGCGAAGACTGGCAAGCCGCTCCGCGTCAAAGCAGGGTTTGACCCCACGGCTCCGGACATTCACCTGGGCCATACGGTCCTGATCCGCAAGCTGAAACACTTTCAGGACCTTGGGCATACGGTGATCTTTCTCATCGGTGATTTCACCGGGCTGATCGGCGATCCGTCCGGCCAGAACGTTACCCGCAAGCCGATGACGCCCGAGCAAGTGGCGGCCAACGCCGAGACCTATAAGAAACAGGTTTTCAAGATCCTCGATCCTGAGAAAACCGCCGTCGACTTCAACAGCCGCTGGCTGGGCAAGCTTACAGGAAGTGACTGGATCACGCTTTGCTCAAAGTACACGGTGGCGCGGATGCTGGAGCGCGATGACTTCTCAAAGCGAATGAAGGAGCAGCGACCGATTGCCATCCACGAGCTGCTCTATCCGCTGGCGCAGGGCTATGACTCCGTCGCGCTCAAAGCTGACGTCGAGTTGGGCGGAACGGACCAGAAATTCAACCTTCTGGTGGGCAGAACTCTTCAGCAGGAATACGGCCAGGAGCCGCAGGTCATCATGATGATGCCCATCCTGGAAGGGCTCGACGGCGTGCAGAAAATGTCGAAGTCGCTGGGCAATTACGTCGGAATCAACGAACCGCCTCAGGAGATGTTCGGCAAGCTGATGTCCATTTCGGATGGCTTGATGTGGCGCTACCATGACTTGCTGACCGACTTGTCACCAAACGAAGTCTCCGAACTCAAACAATTGGTAGCGGCCGGAAACGCACATCCGCTGGACATCAAGAAGAAACTTGCCCACCGAATCGTCTCCGACTTCCACGGGGACCCGGCGGCTGGCCAGGCTCAAAAAGACTGGGAAATCCAGTTTCAGGCCAGGGCGCTACCTTCGGAAATTCCCGTCCAGCCTTGTAACTTCGATTCTCCTGTCAAACTATTTCGTCTGCTCGTCACGCTGAAACTTGCCGAATCCAACACGCTTGCCCAGCGCAAGATTAAAGAAGGTGCTGTTTACATGGCCGTTGGTGAACAATATCCCCCCGAGTGGGAGCGCCTGACAGATCCGACTTGGGAATTCGACGCGCGGAATTATCCGGGTGTCATTTTCCGCGTTGGTCGCAGGCTGATTAAGGTTGATACCAAATCGTAAGACTCTGAATGAGCGACGCCATTCGGCGCTGGTTCAGGGGCGTGGACACTGCTGGCCAGCGGGATCGGCCGCGGGCTAGTCTTTTGGCGGAGGGATGTGGAGATTCAAGACCAGGTCGGTGCGTGTATCCCAAGAACTTACCTTGCGCACCTCAGAGGACTGGCCCTTGTAATGGGCTCGAAACTGATAATCCTGGTTGAGACTGAGCCCTGTGAACAGAAACTGGCCTCCCGTTCCTGTATAAATTGCAGAGGTCTTGTGCGTTGTAAGGTCGGTCATTTCCACCGCCGCGCCGACAATGCCGTTGCCCGAGGCGTTAAACACTTGGCCCCGCACTGTCTTTGAGGTGGGCGGCTTCTTCTTTTTCGCCATCAAAGGAGCCGGATCAAACACCAGCCAGACTGTGGCCAAAGCCAAAACCAAAGCACAGGCTCTGGTGACGGCAGTCAAGGAGCATGTGCGGCTCCGGCAAGAAGCGACGGTCTTCGGCGGGACGGACGCTCTACCAGTTCTCTTCCTCATCACCGCCCTCTTCCTTGCCGCTTCGCACGATATCAAGCTCAAGTGGTTCCGTACTCACCACCTCGAGTTCGGCCCCACACTCCGGGCAGTCGATCGTCTGCCCTTCTTCAAGCTCGTCCTCTTCGATGTCGATCGTTGCATCGCACTCTGGACAGGTCGGCATCGCTTACCCCCTGGTTGAAATGTGGCATCAACAAATACAAAGTCTAGTCATTTCTGAGATCGCTGTCTAGAGGATCGATAAACGCCAGCGCGCTCTTTCACAACTCGGCCTTGCCCGCCCGATTTTTCCGGCGAAGGGAGTGTTTTGCCATCCTGCGCCAGACGCGATACCCTTAGCAGGATGCTGAGAGGAATGCAAAGGATCCACTGTGATGAGGTGACAGATGGAAAGACCACTCGATTTCGCAACGCTGGCCGTGCATGCTGGAGAAGCACCCTGTCCGGCCACGGGCGCGCTGGACACGCCGATCTATCAATCGACCACCTATGTCTCCGCCGATTCGGATGAGATGGCTGCGGTCTATAGCGAACAGAAGCCCGGTTACATGTACACGCGCTATGGCAATCCCACGATCCACGCGCTGGAAGCAAAGTTGGCGGCGCTCGAAGACGGTGAAGCCGCGCTGGCCACAGCTTCCGGCATGGCCGCGGTTTCAACGGCGATCCTCGGCCTCGTCAAAACGGGCGATCACGTGGTCGCGGCGCGCTCGATTTATGGTGCCACGTACAATTTTCTCAACAGGAAGCTGCCACGGATGGGGGCCTCGGCAACGTTTGTCGAATCGGCGTGCGTGGAAGACTTTGAAGCAGCGCTGCGGCCCAACACGCGCTTGATCTATTTCGAGACCCCCAGCAATCCCGTGCTGGATGTCGTCGACATTGCCGCAGTCGCTGCGCTCGGCCGCGATCGCGGAATCCCGACCATGGTGGACAACACGTTTGCCTCACCCGCGCTTCAGCAGCCGTTACGGCTGGGCATTACCGCGGTGGTCCATTCGGCGACCAAGTATCTTTGCGGGCATGGCGACGCGATGGGCGGAGCGATCGTCGGGCCGCGCGATTACATCTCGCTTCTCATTCATGAAGTGATCCGCGATTACGGTGGTGTGATCAGCCCCTTCAACGCCTGGCTGATTCTGCGCGGCATTCGCACTCTTCACTTGCGCATGCCCGCACACTGTTCGAACGCTCAGAAGGTCGCTGAATTCCTTGCCTTGCATCCCAAGGTCGAGCATGTTAACTATCCCGGCTTGCCAAGCCATCCGGGCCATGATGTGGCAAGGAAGCAGATGAGCGCCTTCGGAGCCATGATCAGCTTTGAAGTGAAGGGCGGCTATGAAGGCGGCAAGCAGGTGATGGACCGCGTCAAGCTGTTCGCGCGCGCCGCCAGCCTGGGCGATACGCGTTCCCTCATTGTGCACCCCGCATCGACCAGCCACCGCGCTGTGCCGCCGGAGGAGCGCCGGGCCATCGGCATCACGGACGGGCTGGTGCGCTTGTCGGTGGGCATCGAAGCGGCGGCGGACCTGATCAGCGATCTGGACCAGTCCCTGCAGTTCTGATCCGGCACGAAAGGCGGGACTTGTAATTTTTACGCACTGTTCGCGAAAGAAACAAGAGTTGCACAAACAGGGATTTTCGAGAGCGAAAGGCTTATTTAATATCCTTATTATCAATAACTTATATAAATGGCAAGGTTTTCTGCCGAAAATCCCATGCGTCCCATCTGCAGGATTCCAAGATTGTATCTAGCCTAGTATGCAAGCCTAGTCCGACGGAGCCGAGGCCCGGCGGCCGGCAGAGAAACCATCGAAATTATGAATGCTGAAGTTTCTCGCCGGTTTTTGCTGCGCGGGCGCAAGCATTCGTGATGGCCGATTGGCGATTAAGCGATCGGGGCCGCCGCTCCGGCTCATCGCCATTCGCAATTCGCCATTCACAAATCGCCTTTCCCAATTCATACTTTAGACATGGCAAGTCACAATTGATTTTCACTGGCTGCGTTTGAAGTGCGCGGGATGTTTGCAGGCATGATTGTTATTTTGTCGTTGTCGCCGGTTGCCGGCGCGTCGCAAGGTTCGAGATGCATGCTCCGTCGATGCATCGAGGCGCGCGCCAGCCGGCAGAAACATAAGCTGAGCTCATGAGCGAAATTCTGCTGGAAGTCAGGAATTTCAGAGTGACTTTAGACGGCTCTCCGATCCTGTCGGACCTGAACTTCACGGTCGATGAGGGTGAATTCCTCACCATCCTGGGCCCGAACGGGTCGGGAAAAACCGTATTAGTCAAGGCGCTCTTAGGGCTGCTGCCTTACAGCGGCGAGCTGAACTGGCGCAGGAAACCAAGGATCGGATACCTTCCGCAGGGCCTCAATCAAATGTCGGTAAGAGACATGCCGCTGACGGTAAAGGATTTTTTCACTCTTAAGAAGCTGGGACGCGATGAGGTCTTGAACTATCTTTCTCTCGTCGGGTTGGAAAAGTCTGTCCTGAACAAGAGGGCAGGCTATCTGTCAGGCGGGGAATTCCAAAGGATGCTGGTCGCGTGGGTTCTCGCTTCGCGTCCAAACGTACTGTTTCTGGATGAGCCCACAACGGCCGTGGACATCGCCGGCGGCGAGACGATTTATTCGCTTTTGAGAGATGTCTGGCAAGAAGGGAAGCTGACCATCTTTAATGTCACCCATGACTTGAGCGTCGTGTTCGCGAATTCGACCCACGTCCTTTGCCTGTCAAGATTCGGACACCCTTGCTACGGCGTCCCGAAGGACGTGCTGACCCCGGAGGTGTTGAGTGATGTTTACGGAGCCGATATCAAGTTTCACATCCACTAAGGTGCTTTGATCGATGACAAACCAACTGGTCCTGAGCCTGATCAGCGGAGTCTTCATTGCGGGTTCGGCCGCATACCTGGGGACTCTGATGCTATCGAAGAAAATGGCCGTGGTGGCCGGGCCGTTAGGACACCTTGCGCTGCCAGGAGCCGCGTTGGCCTTGGTCTACGGATTCAGCATCTCCCTGGGCGCATTCCCGTTTGTCGTGGTTGGAATCCTGCTGATCTGGCTGCTCGAGATCAGGACAAAACTTCAGATGGAAGCCTTGACGGCCATCGTTTTTGCTACAGGAGTGGCAGCCGCTTTTCTTTTTCTGGCC
>JAKASH010000595.1 GCA_021828225.1 Acidobacteriota bacterium
GTTTACACGTCAATCACTGGGGGCTTTTGCCCATTTTAGTGTTGAGAGAGATCAATTGCTTCCATCATTTCTGCTTCTGGCGGAGTCGCAACCTCTCTCGCCCTTCGCTCATGCGAACCCACCGAGTGTTGCTCCAGCCACGGCGTCAGGGAGGCAGTCTTCCGCGGCTGAGGGCGGACTTGGAAGCGGTTCATTGCGCTGACGCGCATCAATACAATACTTCGACGGATAACCCGGAGGATGGTTTTTGTCATCTGATCATTCGTTTGTAAAGTCTACAGGATTTTTTCCGATGAGCATTCGATTCTGGGTGGACCGGCTTGCGGGAGGTCCAGCAAAGTCCCGGGCCTTGAACCGTGGGGCGCGAATCCGCAATGGAAAGCTGACCATCGGTCTGCTGCTGGTCTCCGTGGGTGTGTTAATGACCCTGGGCTGCGGCGGCTCATCGAGCAGTTCGCCGACAACGTCGGCGGGCACGGGGGCGCTGTATACCTTTCTCGGCGACGCTCCTGCGTGCGATGTCCTTTCCTTTTCCATGTTCCCTTCGGAAATGGACCTGCATAAGGAAGGGAAACCATTCATTGCAGAATATAATGTGACAGTCTGGCCGACAAACACCATCACGGTTTCGCCCGTGATCGAAATGAGTGCATTGCGGGATACGCAGACAGTTGCCAACCTGACGTCCATCCCGGCGGGGACCTACGATCAGGCGATTCTGAGTGTTGTTGTGAATAACTCGGCTGTCTTTGATTCGGCTCAGAATCCTCCTTTCAGCAGTTTCTCTCCGTCTGTTTCTACCTCCAGCGTGACCGTTCCTATTCAGCCTCCGCTCACCGTGGAGGGTGGCAAGGTCAGCGCCCTCGAACTGGATTTGAATTTGCCGCAGTCACTGGCCGTGGATTCGCAGGGACAGTTAACCGGTGTGGTCAACTGGGCCTTCACGGCGCGGCCGGTGGCTGCTTCCGGCACCAACGGTTTTGGAGAATTTGACAACCTGTATGGATTTGTGCGCAGCGTGAACCCTTCGAGCCCCGGCACTGGTTTCACCAGCAGCTTCCTGCTGCAGACGCTGTCTCAAACTCTGAGTGGGTCAGGTCCGGCGCTTAATGTGGACCTGACCGATAAAACGAATCTTTGTTTTGGAGACAATTGCCAGATTCCTGTATCTCAGATCAATCAAATGCCGACCGGCAATTATGTGGGAGTCGACGCGTACATTGACGCCAACGGAAACGTAGTTGCCAAGACGATTCAGGTCGGAACCCGCGAATCCCTCAGCCAGCAACTGCTGGCATACATGGGCCCCGTCCTGACCGTGACCAAAGACCCCAGTGGAAATGTCAATCAGTTCACGATGCTGGTGCGCGAAACCCAACCCAATGACGCCACGGATATCCCTGTCGACACGGCTGTCACGGTCAATGTCTCTTCCTCCACAACCTATGGCGCTTATTTACTTTCTTCCGATCTGGCAAGCCTGGCGAACAGCGGAAATCTTGCCCTGGGCCCAAGCACCCTCGCTCCTGGGGAGGAGGTGGTTGTCAGCGGCGTCTTCAGCAAACCCACGAGCGGGCCGGTCAATGTGGTTGCGGACTCAATTTCCCAGCAGCTCCAGTCCGTACAAGGACAGTTTTCCGCACTGGCGGGCACACCTGGATCTGACAACAAAACCGGAGGGTTCCAACTAGTTCCGTGCAACGGCCTTCTGAGCAACTATCCTTTCATGGTGGTGACTGACGCCCAGACTGACTTCGTCAACACCAGTGGCCTGAGCACCTTGTCACCGACATCCTCTGTGCTGGCCCGTGGCCTGATGTTCTTCGCTGCCAACGGAACGACCCTCAACGGCATTAATATTCCGGCCGGAACCATGGTTCTGCTGGCCAGGAGTGTTCGTCAGTTCTAGCCGGCGCAATGCAAGGGTTGGAAATTCAGGATTCCGGCGCCGACCGGTGAAGGCCGGCGGGAATTCACTGAGACGGGTGATTCTTCCTGGTGTTTTGTTGGCGGGGCAACCGGGTGAATTTCAGATCTTCTCCGCGCTTGAGTTTGGTGATGTAGATGATCTGGCCGGCATGAAAGGCAAAATGCTCGGCCACGTGGCATAGAACCTGAAGCCCGGTGACGTCGAAACCCTGGATTGAAAGCCTGCGCAGAAGGTCAGGTTCCCTGACCGCCGTGAGAACCTGATCGGCTTCCTTTACAGTCTTGCGCAGCCCGGCCAGCAGCGCCCGGCGAGGAATGGGCCCGGCTTCCGCAAACTCGCGATCTCTGTCGCGCTGGTCCTCCTGGCCGCCCAGCCCGGAAATAATCCACTGCCGCACATTACCCTGCAGATGCAGAACAAGATTACCCACGCTGTTTGAGGCGCGATTGGGCCGCCACCAGATTTCTTCCTCGGAAAGAAGCTTCAAACAGCGGCTGATCCGCGGAGGGTACACTTCCACGAGGACGCGGCGCGCTTCATCCAGGATTGGACCTGCTAATTCTGTGCGTTGTGTTTTCATCGGCGTTAGTTCCCATTTCTCGAATATATTTCTTCCATCAAACTTTTCTTCCAATCAGCTTGTTCCCAATACGTCAGCCAGAGGTAAAAGGTTGCATAGCTTCGCCAGCCTGCCCATTTCCGGGCAAGCTGCTCAACGCGGGCAGGCGAGGGCAGCTTACGCAATCGGTAGAGTAGCTGGATGGACTTTTGCAAACCCACGTCCGAGGCGGGCAGATGATCGAGTTTTCCCAGGGCGCGCAGGCAGACGTACTCGGCCGTCCAGGGTCCGATCCCCTTGTGTTCCAGCAGTCGCTGCCGAACCTGTGCGGACGGCAGGTCCCGCAATTCTTCCAGGCCAATCCCGCCATCGGCCACGGCTCGGGAAAATTCGATGATATAACGCGCTTTGGGACCTGAAATCTGAAGTTCGCGAAGGTCCGCCGATGTCACTTCGGCCAGGGCATGCGGTTGAGGAAACGTGTTGTATCGTTGTCCTTTGAATTCGATCGCTTCGCCATAGGCTTCAACCAGCGCGTGTTTAACCTGGTGAGCAAAAGTGAGATTCACCTGCTGTTCCAGGATCGCGCAGACCACGCATTCATACACCGAGGGAGACTGCGGAATGCGCATGCCGCGAAAACGATCCGCGAGTTTTGCGAGAACTTTGTCCTT
>JAKASH010000596.1 GCA_021828225.1 Acidobacteriota bacterium
GCGCGCCAGAGAAGCAAAGCCAAGGATGACTTCCAGCGCGTTGTTGAAATCGTGCGCGACCCCGCCGGCCAGCATGCCCAGGGTCTGAAGTGCCTGTGCGCGATAGAGTTCGCTTTCAAAGCGGTTACGTTCTTCTGCCTCTTTTCGGGCTCGGGCATCCGTAACGAAAACCAGGAAGTGGGTGGCTTTCCCGCTGTCATCACAGATGACATGGGAATCCACGAGACACTCAACCGTCTCTCCCCATTTGCGCACCAGACGGTTCACCACCAGCGGCACGCTTCGACGTCCTTCAGTTGATGCACGAAGATTCCCTGGCCGCCCTACACCGCGGGCAAGTTCTTCAAGAACCTTGCCGGCCAATTCTTCCGGCCCGTAGCCGAGCAGTACGGCAAGCGCTCGGTTGGCCTGCTGAATCCTGCCATCCAAGCCCACAATCGCTGCGCCGGTTTGTTCCTGCTCAAGAATGGCTCTTGTAACCTGGGCGTGCTGAAGACCGTCGAAATGGAACTTCAATCCGGCCTGGGCGCCGCCTGCGCTTTCGTCGATCAGGTCCGGCAAATCAGTCTGAGAGACCGGCGAGTATTTCTCCTCCGGTTCTTGAGATGCTTTTTGCAGAGCACTCCGGGAAGGGTTCATTGTTCTGCCGTCATTGAGTTTTGCTGAATCCGGCGACGCTTCCGTCATGGCGCTTCATCCCCGCCACAACCTGCGTCGGCCGGCCTTTTACTGTTCCATTCCGGACGTTGCGATGGTTGGCATCTGTGACTCCTGATTTCGGCATCGCAACAGACAATCGTCTATTAGAAATTCGGCATTGTTCGGGGAAACTTGAACAGGCGGCCACTTTCAGGGGGGAAGCTTGCTGGCGTGGCGAGAGAGGCCGCGGCACTATACTGATTCAACGAGGCCACTTCCGTTAGAATGGATGCTTTGAGCAGAAACGGAGTGAACAATTGACCTTAACCCGCATTCGAGGAGGACCGAATGGTTGATACACCTTCGACGATGGTTCCGCTGGGCACAGAAGCTCCTGCTTTCCGCCTTCCGGATCAGGAAGGCAAGCTTGTGTCGATAGACGATTTCAAGAGCTCGCCTGCACTGCTGGTGGTTTTTCTGTGCAATCACTGTCCTTTTGTGAAGCACGTGCTCCCGCACTTTGTCGGGCTTGCGCGAGAGTATCAGAGCCGCGGAATCGGGATTGTTGGAATCAGCTCCAACGATGTGGACAGTTACCCTGCGGACGCTCCGGAGAAAATGGCGGAGTTGAGCAAATCGATGGGCTTCACGTTTCCTTATCTTTATGACGAAAGCCAGCAGGTGGCCAGGGCTTACGGGGCAGCCTGCACGCCGGACTTTTATCTTTTTGATGCCGATCGCCGCCTTGTCTATCGAGGGCAGATGGACGACAGCCGCCCCAGCAACGGCCGTCCCATTACCGGAGCCGATCTGCGGGCCGCCATCGATGCCGTCCTGGAACGACGTCCGGTTTCTGAGAACCAGCGGCCCAGCATCGGGTGCAACATTAAATGGAAGCCTGGAAACGAGCCGGAGTATTTTCGCCACTGAATCAAGAGCAACGGCATGTTGACCAGCGGGACTGGCTGGCGGTGCGCTGGAGATGAGGCCGCGTGTCTAATCGCTGAGGATGGGTACGGGTAGGGACCAGGCGTTATCAACGAGCATAGACGAGCCAGTTGGTCTGCAAAGTCTGCATGTTCTGAATCTCCACGGCGTTGGCCGAAATGGAGAGCACCCGGAACCGGTTCTCGATGGTGCCTCCCTGGGCGACAAAGTAAATATCCGTATGGTTTGAGATGATGGCCTGCGTCTGCGACCCCTGCTTTTCAAGGTAGCCGATGGCCTTCAGGTCGGAAAAGGAAGCGCCGGGCGGTGGCGAATTCGTTGTTGCGGTCATCGCCTGGGCCGCCTGCGCGGCAGGGCGCTCCAATTGGACGTTCGGGCGCCCGGTCGCAAATTCAAACGGATTGCGAATCAGCGGGCCAAGCTGCTGGCGGGGCCGCAGATCGATGCGAATTCCCGGCTGCCGGGCATAAACGTCAAAAATGGGAAAACCTTCCAGATCGGCCACCACACGGACGACTGATGGATCGTCCGATCGCCACTGGCCTACTCGAACCCTTTTCAGGACCGGGGAATCGACCGGATAAACATCCCGCCTGCTGCCGTCGCGCGCGTCTTTTAAGTCGATCACCAGGCGGAACGGGTCGGCAAGCTGGAAAACTCGATAAGGGACGGAGCGGGTGCTTGCAATGTCCACGTTGGTTCCCCCATCGCTTTCCGGCCTGATCGAGATCCCGGAAACCAATGCTATTGCTGCGGATTGCTTGCGGCCCGAAACCGATAGGTCCGGTCGCGTGACCGGAACGAGGTGGTCCTGTGGAGGGATCTCCGGAGCTGTAAGGCTGGCGGTCAGATCCTCAAATCGATGAACCGTAAAGGGAGATTTGGCGGCCGTCTTTTGCGGAGCAATCTCCGAGGTTTCTCCGCTGGTGTTTCTGGCCGATTGGCTTTGGCGCGAGCGCTCTCTGTGAGCAGGCCTGCTTCCCTCCGTGCGGGGTTTGAGTTCGATCCGGATGCCGGAAGTCTGGGCATGGACGCTGAAGGCGGGAGTTCCTTTCAGGTCGGCCACCACGCGGACGATGGGAGGATCGCTTTTCCACTGGCCGACGCGGACTCTTTCCAGGAGCTGTGATTGGGCGGGATAGACACTCCGCAAGGCCCTCTTGCTGGCGCCGTTCAAATCCACTACAAGCCGCCGGGGCCTCGAGAGTTCAAGCGTCCGGTAAGGGACGGGCTGCGTTGTTGCAATGTCAATGATAACGGCTCCGCCGGGAGCCTGGTGGATGGAAATCCCGCGCACCTGGGGCAGAGAACCGCACCTGCCGGACGCCATTCCCAGCCGCGATTGCACCATGAGCCCCGCCGCTGCCAGGATCAGGATCGAAACCGGTGCGGCTTTCAGCGCTCTTCCAAGCATGCACGTCTCCTCCATGGAGCGAATTCTCTGGGCGCACAAGACGAGGATGTACGGGGTTTAAGGATATACAAAGCCGAAACTAACTATATAAAGGCAAAATCCGGGTGTCAAGCTGCACCGTGCGATTTCAAGGTCTCCTCAATGCTCGTGCCGGT
>JAKASH010000597.1 GCA_021828225.1 Acidobacteriota bacterium
AATAACGCGCCTGCGGAAAGGTGGGAACGATCCGAGTGCCGTTCCGCTGCGTATTCCACCCGCAATGGTCGAAGTGCAAGTGCGTGTTGATCACGATGTCGATATCGCGCGCGCCCAGCCCGTGCCGGGGAAGTTCATCCAGAAGACGTGACGAATGGTTGATGTTGTAAATCTCGGCATGCCGGGCGTCGAATTTGTCTCCGATGCCCGTCTCAATTAACACATTGTGTTTGGCGGTCCGGACCAGCAGGCAGGTCAGCCCCAGGCGGATGCGGTTGCGCTCATCGGCCGGCAGCTTCTTTTCCCAAAAGACCTTTGGCACAACGCCGAACATTTGGCCTCCGTCCAGACCGAACGTCCCATCCGACAATGCGTGAATTTCAATACTTCCCAGTTTCATCCGCTTCCCTGTTCCTCTGCACGGTCCTTGGCTTAGAGTCAGGTTCTTCGAGCAGCTCAATCAGGACACTTGCTGTACTTGAAGGGTGGAGAAACGCGATCAGTTCGCCTCCTGCTCCGACGCGCGGCTTGCTATCGGCCAGCCGCAGGCCACGGCGGTCAAGGTCGCCCAGCGTCTCCTCCAAATCATCAACCGTCAGCGTCAGGTGGTGGATACCCGGTCCGTGTCTCTCGATAAAACGCGCAATCTGCGAGTCGGGCGAACTGGCCTCGAGCAGTTCAATGCGGCTTTCTTCCACCCGGAACACGGCAACTCGAACTTTCTGATCTTCGACTTCTTCCTTTGAGTCGGGCGGATGGCCCAGCAGCAACTCGAACACGGGCACCGCTTGTTCAAGAGATTCCACCGCAATACCCAGATGATGAATTCGCATTCTTCCGCTCCATTAATTCAAGCTTGCTGGTGCACCCGGAAAAACATTTTCGCAGGAATGCAGGGCGGCTGCCTGACCGGATCAACTGCGCCCGGTGCTTACCCCCGATGCCTCCATCATTTCTTCAACGATGGAATGCGGATCGCGACGGCGGGCGAGGATTGCCTCCGCGTATTCCGCGATTTTCTCTTCATCGAATTGCTCCTTCGCAACTCTTTCAAAAAGGCTCTGTCGAAGCAGCTCCAGGAGTTGCAAACGCGCATTCTTGCGGCGGCGATTCAGACCAAGGGAACTCGGTTCAGTTACCGCCCGAAACTTCTCGATTTCCTCGCAAAGGTCGGATACTCCCTCACCGGTCATCGCCGTCGTCTTCACGATTGGAGGCCGCCAGGAAGCCGGCTGCGGGGCAACGGAAAGAAGAATGTTCAACTCGCGCTCCATGCGTTCGGCGCCGGGCTGGTCGGCTTTGTTAATCACGAAAAGGTCCGCGATCTCCATTACGCCAGCCTTAAAGGTTTGAACGTCGTCACCCATACCCGGCACCACAAGAACCACCGTGGCATCGGCAAGGCGTGCTATCTCGACCTCGTCCTGTCCCACACCAACGGTCTCAATAAAAACCACATCGCAACCCGCCGCATCAAGGATCAGGGCCACATCACGGGCGGCGGGCGCAAGACCGCCCAATTGTCCGCGCGTCGCCATGCTCCGAATGTAAGTGCCCCCGTCCGTTGCCAGCGCCTGCATGCGAATCCGGTCACCCAGAATTGCTCCGCCGGAAAATGGACTGGTTGGATCGACCGCGACGATCCCCACGCGTTTCCCATTGTGCCGGTATTCCAGGGCAAGCTTTTCGAGCAGCGTGCTCTTCCCTGTTCCAGGAGCCCCCGTGATGCCTATGACGTATGCCCGGCCTGCCTTGTGGAAGAGTGTCCGCAGCAAGCCAACGCTCGACGGGTCCTTTCTTTCGACTGCCGAAATAGCCCGGGCAATTGCCCGTCGATCGCCTGCGCAGATTTTCTCGACCCATTGTTCCAACAAAGTAGCCATCAAGTTATCAATCGCAGTACAGGCAGGCTGGTTTCAACAAAGTGCTGCTACACTGGTTCACCAAGCGATTCCCGAGCGATGATCAGCCGTTGAATCTCGCTGGTGCCTTCACCGATGGTGCACAGTTTAACGTCTCTGTAGATTTTCTCTACGGGATAATCCCTGATGAATCCGTATCCGCCGTGGATCTGAACTGCTTCGCCGGCAATCCTGACGGCAACTTCGCTCGCAAACAATTTGGCGATGGAACTCTCTCGTGTCATCCGCTTGCCCTGCGTTGCCAGGGCAGCGGCGCGCCAGGTCAGCAGCCGCGCGGCATCGATTTCGGTTGCCATGTCGGCAAGTTTGAATCGCACCGCCTGAAACTTGGAGATGGGCCGGCCAAATTGCTCCCGCTGCCTGGAGTAATTAAGCGATGCTTCGAATGCACCCTGGGCCATGCCCAGGGACAGCGCTGCGATCGAAATGCGTCCTCCGTCAAGGACTTTCAGGCTGTCAATAAACCCTTGGCCTCGTTCACCAAGGCGATTCTCTTTGGGAATCCGGCAATCTTCAAAAATCACTTCTCCGGTATTGCTTGCCCGCATGCCCAACTTGCTTTCCGTTTTTCCGGGCCGGAAACCCGGCGTTCCCTTTTCAATGATGAACGCCGAGATGCCGTGCTTGCCCTTATCCTTGTCGGTAACGGCCATTGCAACGCAGATATCAGCGTAATGGCTATTGGTCGTAAACGTTTTCGAACCGTTAAGGATCCATGTATTACCTTGAAGTTGAGCGGTCGTCCGGGTTCCACCTGCGTCGGAACCGGCGCCAGGCTCCGTCAGACTCCAGCATCCCAGTTTGGTGCCCTGCGCCAAGGGAGCAAGGTATTTCTCTCTTTGCTCCTCCGTGCCGGCAAGGAATATGTGATTGACGCACAATGAATTGTGAGCAGCCACAACAAGCGCAATGGAGCCGTCGACCCTGGCAAGCTCTTCAATAGCAATGACATAAGGGATGTAGCCGAACCCTGCACCTCCATATTCGGCAGGAATCGTCACCCCCATCAAGCCCAGTTGCGCCAGCTTGGGCAGGAGTTCAAGTGGAAAATGCTCAGCCTCATCCCACTCGCTAACGTGAGCGCGCATCTCCGCTTCAGCAAATTTCCGGACCGAATCCCGAATTTCGCGCTCCTCGTCAGTCAGCTCGAAATCCAGCGCGCACCTCCTGCCGCCGATCTCTTCGCACACCTAGTTCACGGCTATTCTAACATGGATGAGCAGGCCAAACCT
>JAKASH010000598.1 GCA_021828225.1 Acidobacteriota bacterium
GGAATCCGGGAAGTTTCGACCCTCTCTGTCCAGACGAGCAGAAACCCGAGGGGTTTCCGGGCGCCAGGTTCAAATGACGCCTTGAAGAATCGAGCTGAGACCGGGAGGTTTTTTATTCCCCGGCTAAGCGGGCAGACAACATTAAATCGCTTGCCTGAAGCTTCTGATCAGGAGGTATCGCCATGGACCCAAAATCACAGGCCGTGAGCAAGATTACCGTTCCTTTAATCCTTGAGCGCAAGCTCCACGGAGAGAAAATCACTGCCCTTACCGCCTACGACTATCCGACGGCGCGGCTGGTGGATGAGGCAGGAATTGACATTCTTCTTGTCGGTGACTCTCTGGCCCAGGTAGTTCTAGGCTACGACTCCACCGTTCCCGTCACGGCCGATGAAATGCTCCATCATCTGCGTGCGGCGCGCCGCGGGGTGCGGCGGGCTTTGCTCGTTGCCGACCTTCCCTACGGTTCGTACCATCTGGGAGAAAGAGAGGCGCTCCAAGCGAGCTTCCGCTTCATCAAGCAAGGCGGCGCGGAAGCCATCAAGATCGAAGGAGGCAAGCGGCGTTCCCGCCTGATCCGCCGCATGGTGAACGCGGAAATTCCCGTCATGGGCCACATCGGCCTCACGCCGCAATCTGTCCATCGCATGGGCGGCTACACGGTTCAGGGCCGAACGCTGGAAACAGCAACTGAGCTCCTGTCGGACGCGCAGGCACTGGAAGACTCTGGAGTGTTCGCGCTCGTGATCGAGGGCATTCCGCGTGAACTGGCAGCGATGATAACCCGCCGGCTGCGCATCCCCACCATCGGCATCGGCGCAGGACCCGATTGCGATGGCCAGGTGCTGGTGTTTCACGATCTTGTCGGACTGACTTTCCAGCACCCCGCTAAATTTGTGCGAACTTATGCCGATCTTCGTCCAACCCTGCACGTTGCTCTCTCGCATTTCAAGGACGACGTTCTGGCAGGCCGGTATCCCGGCGACGCCGAGTCCTATCATTGTCCACCAGCCATCCTGGAGCAATTCGAAAAGGAGATTTCCGGTCAGCCGCGTTCTTGAATATAATGCTGCGTTCATCGCCGGCAGGAACCACACCCCTTTTGGTGCGTTCGGAAACCACGCACAATGCGGCTAATTGAGTTGCCCACTCAGGGCGACCGACGTGCTGAAACAACCTATGCGCCTGATCACTTCCGTTAACGAAATGAAGGCTCTGACGTGTGAGGCGCGTTCCCATGGCAAATCAGTGGGCCTGGTTCCCACCATGGGAGCTCTGCACAAGGGCCACGTGAGCCTCGTTCGTCAGGCAAAGCAACAGTGCGACGTGGTCGTGGTTTCAATCTTTGTGAACCCGACGCAATTCGGCCCCGGAGAGGACTACGAGCGGTATCCTCGCGATCTCGATAAAGACTTGCAACTGCTCAACGCCTACAACATCGACGCCGTCTTTTCTCCCACCCCCGGCGAAATGTATCCGGAGGGATTTCAGACCTTCGTCGAACCGGGACCTTTGGCTGGAGACTTTGAAGGAGCCTCGCGCCCGGGACACTTCCGCGGTGTGGTGACGGTGGTCATCAAGCTCTTCAACATTGTGCAGCCGGACATGGCTTATTTCGGCCAGAAAGACTTCCAGCAGGTCGTGGTGATCCGCCGCATGGCTGAAGATTTCAATTTGAACGTTCGGCTGGTCATCTGTCCCATCGTGAGAGATGAGGATGGGCTGGCGATCAGTTCGCGCAATGCCTATTTGAACCCAGCTCAGCGGAAAGCGGCCCTTGCACTCTCACAGAGCCTCCACCGGGCTGAAGAGCTGGTTCATGCCGGTGTGGATGACACAGAAGATATCCTGGAAGAAATGCGCCGCGTGTTGGCGGCAGAGCCTCGGGTGAAGTCGGATTACCTGGCCATCGTGAATCCCGTGCGGCTCAAACCTGTCTCTCGTGTAACCGCGGGCGCGGCTGCGCTGGTCGCGGCGCGTGTTGATTCGGTGCGGCTGATCGACAACACCATTCTTGGCCCGTCCGGCGCCTCTCCGGAAAGGCTTCTGCAGATGGCCCTGTCAGAGCCCGTCGTAACAACCACCCATGCCAGAGTTCCGGGATCTATCCGGAAGCTGTAATGCGCAAGGTTGAGAGTTCTCGTGATCGTGCTGCGATTGCGACGATCCGTCCTTTCGTCTCGGTGGTGCAACTCATTCGCTATAGTTTCAAGCCGGCCAACACCTGCTGGATGTGGCCGTCCACTTTTACGCGAGGGAACACGGCCTTTACCTTGCCACGCGGATCGATGATATAAGTGGATCGCACTATCCCCATGCTCTTCTTGCCGTAAAGGGTTTTCTCCTGCCAGGCACCGTAGGCCTCAAGCGTCTTGTGATCCTGGTCGCTGGCAAAGGGAAAGTTCAATTGAAATTTGTCGCGAAACTTCGCCAGCTTTTCCGGGGAGTCAGCGCTCACCCCAACAACCTTAGCTCCAAGCTTCTCCAACTCTTTCTTGGCATCACGAAACTCGTGAGCCTCGCTGGTTCAACCGGGCGTGTCGGCCTTCGGAAAGAAATAGAGGACCAATGTACTGCCCTTAAAATCGCTAAGGCTTATCGGCTTCCCGGAATCTGAAGGTAGTGTAAAACTCGGCGCCTTATCTCCAACTTTCAGCATGTCACGTTCCTCCGGTGGATGGAGTCTCTTCAGTTACTTTGTTCTCTTTGTGCTGGCCTCAGAATTAGCCTTCACATGTTTGGAAGTGGTCTTTCCCGGTGCGCTCGACTTTTTCTGCAGCGATTCGTAAGCTTGCCAATATTGAGGATTCCCAGGATCCAGCTTCTGAGCCTGCTGAAACTGTTCCAGTGCTGCCATTCGTTCACCTGCTGCTTTCATAGCCAGACCCAAATTGAAATGCGCCGTGGGATCATTTGGTTTGATCCGCAAGACTTGCGCGTATTCAGAGATAGCTCCCTTCCAGTCGCCCTTCTGGTAAAAGGCAGTCGCAAGATTATTGTGGGCAGTTGAGTAATTGGGATTCAATTGTATGGCTAGGCGGTACTGGTCTATCGCACCATCCGTGTTTCCTTCTTCCTGAAGGGCGAGGCCGAGGTTGTTGCGCGCAACAGCATACTTGGGATCCAGCTTCAGTGCCTGCTGGTACTCCGCG
>JAKASH010000599.1 GCA_021828225.1 Acidobacteriota bacterium
AATCGGGGGTCGCGCAAATCAATCTTACGGCGTCAGGCGGTAGAGCATGCGGGGGAAGGGGATGGTTTCGCGGACGTGTTCGAGGCCGCAGACCCAGGCCACCACGCGTTCGATGCCCATGCCGAAGCCGGCGTGCGGAACGGTGCCGTAGCGCCGCAGGTCGAGATACCACTCAAAGGCTTCGCGCGGAAGTTTCGACTCTTCCATGCGCTTGACGAGCAGGTTGTAATCCGCCAGGCGCTCGCTGCCCCCGATGATTTCGCCGTAGCCTTCCGGCGCCAGCATGTCGACGCACAGCGCGACCTCGGGCCGGTCGGGATCGGGCTTCATGTAAAACGCTTTCACCTGGCTCGGGTAGCGGTGGACCAACACGGGCCTGTCGAAACTTTCCGCCAGCAGGGTTTCATCCGTGCCGCCGAAATCTCCGCCCCAGGTGATCTCGCTTCCCTTTTCCTTGAGGATTTTTACCGCGTCATCGTAGGAAAGCCGTGGAAAGGGCGGAGTGCAGCGCTCGAGCTTCGAGACGTCGCGGCCCAGCGTTTCCAGTTCTGTCCGGCGATTTTCCAGCACGCGCTCGATGACGCTCGAGACCAGTTGTTCGGCCAGTTGCATCACGTCATCGAGATGCGCGAAGGCCACTTCCGGCTCAATCATCCAGAATTCCATCAGGTGCCGGCGGGTTTTGGATTTTTCGGCGCGGAAGGTTGGCCCAAAGCAATAGGTCTTGCCCACGGACATGGCGGCGGCTTCGTTGTAAAGCTGGCCGGACTGCGTCAGGTAGGCTTTCTGGTCAAAGTATTCCACTTCGAAGAGCGTGGTGGTGCCCTCGCAGGCGCTGGGAGTGAGGATGGGCGTATCCACCAGAACGAATCCGCGATTGTCAAAGAAGTCGCGGCAGGCGCGAATGATTTCATGGCGCACGCCCAGGATGGCTCGCTGGTGAGTGGAGCGCAGCCACAGGTGGCGATGGTCCATCAGGAATTCGACGCCGTGTTCCTTGGGCGTGATGGGGTAAGGCTGGTCGGCGGGAATAAGTTGCAAAACCTCGAGGCCGGTAACACCCAGCTCAAAGCCTCCGGGTGCCCGGCCCTCCGCGCGAACTTTGCCGGTGACGCGCAGGGAGGATTCCTGGGTGAGCGCGCGCGCCTTTTCAAACACCTCCGGCGGCACGGCGCTTTTGACCACAACGCCCTGCATCAGGCCGGTCCCGTCGCGGAAAATCGGAAAAAGAATTTTGCCGCTTTCGCGCAGATTGTAGAGCCATCCCTGCACGGTGACTTCCTGGTCCACGTACTGGCTCATGTTGCGGATTTCGACGACAGGCGGCGCGGGCGTTTCCATACTTACCGGATCTCCTCCATCCTTTTCATAATAGCGTGCAGCTTTTCAAAGCTGGAAGCGGCGGGGCCGAAATTGGCCAGCTCAAACATCATGGGAACGTCACGGCCCAGGCCGCGGAAGCTGCGCACGGTCTGTTCCCAGTCGATTCCGCCCGCAAACGGCACCAGGTGCTCGTCCTTCTCCTGCCGGTTGTCGTGCAGGTGCGTGGACGCGATATAGTCCTTCAGGATCTCGAAGGCGTGTTCCACGCCGCAGGTCATGTGGGCGTGGCCCGTGTCGAAGCAGACTTTCAGGCCCATGTGGGTGTAATGCATAAAGCGGATCAGGCGCTCAGGCGTGGTCAGCTCATTGGGAATGTTTTCCAGCAGCAGGCTGACGCCGCGTTCCTTGGCATAAATATTCAGATGTTCGAGCGAGGTGAAGGCGGCGTCAAACTTGTCGATGTTGAATTCCTCTTGCGGCAGCCCCAGGTGAAGAATCAGGTAGTGGAACGGCAGCTTCTCGGCCACCGTGATCGCCAGCTTGATCTCTTCCATGCTCTCGATGCGTTTTCGGCGCTCCAGGTAAGCCACGGAAATAGGCAGCCCGCCGGAGCGTCCCCACTCCTTATCGTTATAGAGCGGGGCGTGCAGGGAGAAAAGCTGCACATCATGATCGCGAAACCAGTCGGCCACGTCCTGAACGTGGTTGGGGTCGTGATAGTCCAGGTGCTGGGGCGCGGCGAAGATTTCGATCTGCCGGAAGCCGGCGCCCAGAATGCCGTCCAGGATGTGCGACGACAGCCGGTCATTCGCAAAAAGATGAGTGGAAATCGCAAAGTTCATCAGTAGCCAGCCGCCTTTCCCGGGCCGCGCGGATCTGCCGCGCCAAAGAGCCAGCCCGTTTCCGGATCAACCGCGATGGCTTCGCATTGGCCGATGCTGTCCACCACGTGGAGCTTGTACCCGGCCTTCTTCAGCTTATCAAGGGTGTCGGCGGAAAATCCCCATTTTTCGACGGTCAACTGGTCCGGCATCCACTGGTCGTGAAAACGCGGAGTGATGACCGCCTGCAGCACGTCCATATGGTAAACAACCACGTTCAGCAGCACCTGGAGCACTGTGTTGGTGATGGTGCCGCCTCCGGGCGCGCCAAGCACCAGGCGGACCTTGTTGTTTTGCAGGACGATCACCGGGGTCATGGCGGAGAGCGGACGCTTGTGCGGCGCAATGGCGTTGGCCTCGCTCTGGATCAGGCCGTACATGTTGGGCTTGCCCGGCTTGGAGGTGAAGTCATCCATCTCGTCGTTCAGCAGGAAGCCCGCGCCGTTCACCGTCACGCCGCTCCCGTAGCCGTTGTTGATCGTGTAGGTGTTCGAGACCGCATCGCCCGCCGCGTCCACCACCGAAAAGTGGGTGGTGTTCGGCCGCTCAAAGGGCACCGGATTGCCCGCACGGATCGGCGCGTCCGGCTTCGATTCCAGAATCTCCTTGCGCAGCTTGGCGGCGTATTTCAGGCTGGTCAGCCCCTTGATGGGCACGGAAACAAAATCCGTATCGCCCAGGTAGGCGGAACGGTCGGCGTAAGCGCGGCGCATGGCCTCGATAATCAGATGCATGGAAGCGTAGGAGTCCGGCGTGCCCAGGTCCAGCGGGTCAAGAATGTTCAGCATTTCGATCAAGGCCACACCGCCTCCGCTGGGCGGAGGAGGAGCCAGAATTTCGTCTCCGCGGAAATGCCCCACCAGCGGCTGGCGCACCTTGGCGCGGTAATCGGCCAGGTCCTGCCGGGTGACGATGCCGTGATACTTCTCGATGGTGGCGACAA
>JAKASH010000600.1 GCA_021828225.1 Acidobacteriota bacterium
CGATCTCCCCCGGTCAATCGTTCCGTGACTGGCCGGGGGGCGAAATCCCTCAGGCGACGGCGTGGTGGAAACGGAATTCATTGAGGAGGCGGGTCGAGAGATGGCGGAACGAAAAACTTCTGCGGGCAGAGGAAAATTCGTGGTGGGGATTGATTACGGGACGGAATCGGGCCGGGCGGTGGTGGTGCGGGTGGCGAACGGGGAGATGGTATCGAGCGTCATTGTACCTTACCCGGACGGGGTGATTGACGCGAGGCTGCCGGGCGGCGTAAAGCTGGAGCGGGACTGGGCCTTGCAGAACCCGCGCGACTATCTGCGGGTGGTGGAAAAGGGAGTTCCGAAAGCGCTGAAAGCGGCCGGGGTCGAAGCCAAACAGGTGATCGGGCTGGGCACGGACTTCACGGCCTCGAGCCCGCTTCCGGTGAAGAAGGACGGAACGCCGCTCTGTTTTCTGCCCAAGCTGCAAAAACAGCCGCACACCTGGGTAAAGCTCTGGAAGCATCACGCGGCGCAGCCGGAAGCGGACCGCATCAATGAAATCGGGCGGGAGCGGAATGAAGAGTTCGTCCGCATCTACGGCGGGAAATACTCGTCGGAGTGGTTTTTCTCGAAGCTGCTGCAGATTGTGAACGAAGCGCCGAAGATCTATGGCGAAATGGACCGATTTATTGAAGCGGCGGACTGGATTGTGTGGCAACTCACGGGCGAGGAGAAGCGCAACACCTGCACGGCGGGCTACAAGGCCATGTGGGTGAAGGGAAAGGGATTCCCTTCGCCGGACTTTTTCGGCGCGCTCCATCCGGCGCTGAAGAACGTGATCGGGACGAAGGTTCCCGAAGACTACTATCCGCTCGGAGCGCGGGCCGGTGGGCTGACGGCCGAGTGGGCAAAGAAGACTGGCCTTAAGGAAGGAACGCCGGTTTCGATCGGCAACGTGGACGCGCACGTTTCGGCCCCAGCCTGCGCCGTGACCGAGCCGGGCTCGATGGTGATGATTATGGGCACGTCGATCTGCCACATCCTGCTCGGGTCGGAGCGGCGGATGGTGGAAGGGATGTGCGGGGTAGTGGAAGACGGCGTGGTGCCGGGGTTGTGGGGATACGAAGCCGGGCAGTCGGCGGTGGGAGACATCTTTGCGTGGTTCTTTGAAAACGGCGTGCACGAGTCGGTGCATCGCGAGGCGCGCCGGAGCAAGGTGCCATTCACGGCGATTCTGGAGAAGCAGGCGGCGGCGCTCGAGCCGGGCGAATCGGGCCTCCTGGCGCTTGACTGGTGGAACGGCAACCGCTCGGTGCTGGTGGATGCGGACCTGACGGGGGTGCTGCTGGGACTGCGGCTGGCGACGAGGCCGGAAGAGATCTACCGCGCCCTGATTGAGGCCACGGCTTTCGGAACGCGGCAGATTATTGAGGCCTTCGAGTCGAGCGGCGTCGAGGTGAAGAACCTGGTGGCCTGCGGAGGCCTACCGGAAAAGAACCATCTGCTGATGCAGATTTACGCCGACGTCACGGGGCGCGAGATCAGGATGGCCCAGCAGTTGTTGACCTGCCCGGCGCTGGGATCGGCCATGCACGGGGCGGTGGCGGCAGGACGCGAGGCCGGAGGCTACGAAAGCATTTTCGAGGCCGCGCAGAAGATGGCTCAACTGCAGAAGAGGACATACCGGCCGCAACCCAAAAGCCACGAGATGTATGACAGGCTCTTCAAGGAGTACCAGACACTGCATGACTATTTCGGCCGGGGCGCGAATGATGTGATGAAAAGGCTCAAGGCTTTGCAGTCCGAGCAACGCTCGAAATAAGGTTTGGGCCTTAAGGTTCAAACGTCCGGAAGCATCGGCAGGAGAAGTCGGTAGCGCCGGGCTTTATGCCCGGCATGCCGCCCTGAGGTGCGGCTTTACGGGTCATCTTGATTCTCGAACGCAACCCGAGTTGGGGAAAATGGAGGATTTGGGGAATGAAGGTCCTGGAACAACTCTGCCGGGAAGTATGGGAAGCGAACCTGGCGATCTACCGTGCGGGCCTGGTGACGATGCACAGTGGCAACGCGAGCGGAGTCGACCGCAGGCGTGGCCTGATGATCATCAAGCCGAGCGGCATGGACTATGAGAAGCTGCGGCCGCAGGACATGGTGGTGACTGACCTCGAGGGGCGGAAAGTCAGCGGCAAATGGAATCCCTCAGTGGACCTGCCGCATCACCTGTACCTTTACCAGCACCGCCCGGAAATTGGCGGCGTGATCCACACGCATTCGAATTACGCCACCAGCTTTGCGCTGCTGGGGCGGCCGATCCCGGTTTATCTGACGGCGATTGCGGACGAATTCGGCGCCGAGATTCCTTGCGTGCCTTACACCGACAACCAGGGTGACCACATCGGGGAAGCCATTGTGAAGCACATGGGGAAGTCGCCGGCGGTGCTGCTGGCCCAGCACGGCGTCTTCACGTTTGGGCCGACGCCGCGGGCGGCGCTGAAGGCCGCTGTGATGCTGGAGGACGTGGCGAAGACGTGCCACCTGGCGCTGTTGCTCGGAAAACCGAAACCGCTGCCTGCAAAGGAAGTTCGCAAGTGGTACGATCGTTATCACACAACGTACGGTCAGCCCAGGCAAAAGTCTTAGGGGCAAGGCTCGCGTTGTGATCTGATTATTCGCTTTGATTTCTCGTAAGAGACGATTCAGGAGGCTCGCTGGATGAGGGAAACAACCTTGGGAGTGATTGTGGGGAATCGGGGATTCTTTCCGGACGCTTTGGCGCGGGAGGGGCGGGAGGAGATTCTGCGGACGCTGGAAGCCGAGGGCTATCGGACGGTCTGCCTGACGCCGGAGGAGACCAAGCACGGGGCGGTGGAAACCCTCCAGGAAGCCCGCAGGTGCGCGGATCTTTTCAAGCAGCATGCGAATGAAATTGACGGCATCCTGGTGACTCTGCCCAACTTTGGCGACGAGCGGGCGGTGGCCAACACGCTGCGGATGAGCGGGCTGGAGGTTCCGGTGCTGGTGCAGGCCTACCCGGACGAGCCGAACAAGATGCTGATGGGCGGCCGGCGGGACAGCTTCTGCGGGAAGATGTCGGTGTGCAACAACCTGTGGCAGTACGGCATTCGCTTCACGCTGACCACGCTTCCGACCGTGGCGC
>JAKASH010000601.1 GCA_021828225.1 Acidobacteriota bacterium
CGAGCGCGCTGGGTTTTTACCTGCTGGCCATCGGCGACTTTGCGGGCGCGGGCCAGGCGTTTGAAGCCGCGGCGGTGTTTGGCGCGGTGGGAGGAGCGGCAGGGCTTGCAAGCGCGGCGCTGAGCGGGGCAAGCTCCAGCAGCACGAGTCAGAGCAAGTCGCCGAGCAGCAAGTCGGCAAGCAGCCAGTCCTCTACGACGAAGACGACGAGCGACCGGAGCTCTTCGCAGAAACAGCAGACGGTCCAGGTGATTTTTCAGGGGCCCGTCTATGGCGGGCAGGCGGGCGTTGATGAGCTGGTTCGGCACATTTCGACCGCCGTCATCGAGCGCGATGTGAACCTGGTTGCCTATACCGTGGTGCGGCAGCCCGCGCCGCGCGCTTAAGTGTCGCCGGCGGTGAGGACACCGCCGCTACAGAGGCGCCGGCACCACGCGCGGAGGGGAAGCCGGCGGTGAGGACACCGCCGCCACAGAATTTACCCATGCGGGAGGACGAAAGAAGTGAGCAATCCAAAAATTGTTTACACACCGGCCGGCGGCACAGAACAGACGCTGGACTTTACTTCGCCGCCGCAACAGCAGCCGGGATACTCAAAGAACGCCGTCCGGCACGATAACATCTCGACCGCAGGAATTCGCGAGTCGGTGCTGGAGCGCATCGAAACTTTCCTGGAAATTAATGTCAATTACATCCAGGCCGGAACCGACCTGGCCAACTGGAACGAGTTTCTCGACCACGCCTTAACGGGAGCGCCGTTCGCATACTATCCCGACGCTTCGCAGACGGGATTTGTGAACTGCCTTCTGGATGACACCAGCGCAACCGTGGCATACATGGCGCCGGGATTTTACAGCGTGAAGCTTAAGTTCCGGCAGCAGGTCTCCTAAGCATTGAGTGATTTACTGATTGAGTGATCGGATGATTGGCCAAACCTTTCATCGGATCAATCTCCTGAGGATGGTGCAACACAATGCCGGTGATTACGAATCCGAGTTTTGACTTGAACAACGCGGCACTTGCCAAGCGGCCGCTTTACGTTGTGCAGATAGATGGGATCATCGACCCCTTGACGACCTTCCGGCCGGAGGATACGCAGGTGACGCACACCGGCTACGGGGTGAACGGCTACGGAACCACGGGATACGGGTACTGATGTACGCGCCCGTATTGGTAGCCACAGTTGGCGGTTTCCCAACCGCGGGCTTTTGACCAGGTGACGGCAGTAAGGCCCTCACCCACCGCTTTGCGGTCCCCCCTCTCCTGCCGGGAGAGGGTTGGGGCGGAAGGAAATTGAGTCTTTTCGGCCCCGACGAGTCGGGGCCCTGACGCGAGGAGTTTTGGGATGGCGGAAGTCAACGATTTTTATTCCGGAGATCTTGCAGGAACGCTCGACAGCGAGCTGGCGTGGATGCTGGGGCAGATGAACGCCAACGTGTCGCCTTTCAAGGGCGTTGCGCTTCCAACCGTTAGCGGTGCACCTTTTGTTGAGGGCGCGGTGGACACGGCCAATGGTTCGTACTCGGACCTTGAGCAGGATCTCTGGCCCAACATTGTGCTCGACCCGATCGCGGGCGTGACGCCCGACAATCAGTCGGGACCGGACGGATTTCCTATCAATTACTCGTCAACGCCTCTGCTTTCCGGCAACCTGCTTATTAATCTTTTCACGCTCAGCTCCGCCGGTGATGTCAGCGGACGTGCCCTCAACTTGACGCAGCCGGCCTCCTCGTATCGTGTGGATGTCTATTCCCGGACCGATACGCTCTACTATCAGGGCTCGGCGGTGCTTGCTTCCGATGGCACGTGGAAAGTCCCAACGGTGCAACCGGGAACCGTGATCGCCTTCCTGATGGATGCCACGACAGCCCAGCCCGCGGCAGGTTCTTCCGCTTCTTCTGTGAGCGGATGGATTGCGCATTCCAACATGGGCGTGGGGACAAAACTTCGGGACTACTTCGCCCGCGTCACGGTCAAGACGGACATCGAGTATCTGCAGGAAGACAACATCCCGATCATCGTCCAGGACTCGACGCATGCACGTTTCGGAACAAGCCTCGCGGCCACTGTGGGAACTCCGATTGCCCACGTGATCTACAACGATCCCACGCTGGGTCCTGTCGATCTTTACTCAACGCTGCAGAACCTGGCGGTGTATTCAGACCTTCCGCGGGAGGTTGAGGTTCCTCCCGGCGACCCCGACTTTGTGAGCGCGGAGCAACTGACCAGTTCCAACGTCGCGGCCATCCAGAATCGCTGCTGGATCTACAGCGCGGCGCTGGCCATTATCAGTTTCGCGGTCGGAGGCTTGTGGGACGCTGCGGCGCGCATTGTCACGAGGCTCAACCAACTCCGCGAAAACCCCGGCTACCTGCCCTCACTGATTCTCGAAGATGCCCAGGACGGATCGACAGCCCGATGGTCACTCCAGTCGGGCGCAGGCACGGTGAGCAATGTTCTTGACACCAGCGAGCCTCCCGCGCAATCAGGAGGATCCAACGTCATTTCTTTCGCTGCCACCACGGCGCCGGCGAGCTGGAATTTTACGGGAACAGGTCTGCCCGATTCCAGCGATTCGCTGGTTGAGTGGCGGTTCAAATCGGACGTGGATTTCAAGTTCACTGTCGGCGTCACCAGTTCCACCGGGCAGGTGACGTCTTTGGAGTTCGTGTCATCGGGGACGGCGGGATTCGATGCGGCATCCAAGAGTGTAACGGTGGTCATGCCGCTTCAAAAAAACACCTGGCAAACCTATCTCGCGGATTTGAATGATCTGATCGGCCAGTACCTTATTGGCGAAACCGTGACCTCCATCAACTCTTTTGCAGTTGGACTCGAATCCGCCGGCAGCCTGAGTCTGGACGATCTTTCCGTGGGCGCTCCGCAGCCAGCCGGGTCGCTCAGCTTTTCCTACGATGTTTACAACGGGCAGGTGGATCAGGCCTACATCCGATCCGGCGCCATCGCCTGGGTTGCCTACGCTTACGGCATCTACATGGAGCGGACAGGAGATTTTGAGCGCGCCGCACTGGGGCTCCAGAGCATGCTCGATTTTCTATTCTCCATGCAATCGACAGACGCTGATGCGCGCCAGAACCTGATCAAGATCGGCTGGGGAGTTTATCAGGAT
>JAKASH010000602.1 GCA_021828225.1 Acidobacteriota bacterium
AACGAACCGGAAACAAAGCGGAAACGAAGCTACCGAAGTTGTTGAAAATAAACGATGGGCCGAAAAAACAAACCGGAAACAAACCGGAAAACGAAGCGGGCCATGTTGTTGAGAACAAAGGACCGGAAAAAACGAACCGGAAACGAACCGGAAATTTCAACCCTGCATTTTCCTCCCTCCGGCCGGGCGGGGAAAACCACCTCTTGCATACCGTGTAGAATAACCATGCTTCCATTCTGTGCAACGCCACTGGAGGAGATCTGAAGCGCCTTACCGACGTTTCCTATTGGGAAGAGAGCTGGTGGACGCGAATCCGTCCGGAGAAGCTCCGGCTCTTCCGCGACTTCGACTTTGAAACCGTCCGCCTGCTGGGCCGCGCCTGCCGAAAGCTCAAAGCGGGTTCGAGCGCGGATTCGGTCACGGTTCTTGAGATTGGAGCGGGTGGCTCGCGTGTTCTGCCTTTTGTGGGACGCAAGTTCGGCTGCAAGGTTTTTGGCAGTGATTTCTCTCTGAGCGGTTGCCGGTTGCTGTGCGCTAATCTGGGGCTTCAGGGGCTTCCGCAAACCGCGGTCTGCGAGGACCTCTTTCAATCGTCACTCCGCCCGGATGCCTTTGACCTGGTCTATTCTTCCGGCCTGATCGAGCACTTTGACGACACGCCCGCCGTTGTCGCCGAGCATCTTCGCGTGGTAAAGCCGGGCGGGCGGCTCGTCGTGATCGTGCCCAACTTCGAGGGCCTTCAGGGCAGGATCTGGAAGCGGCTGGCGCGTCCTCTCTGGGACCGCCATCGGGTGTTTGGGCCGGAATATCTAGCCGGCATCCTGAAGGACCTGCAGCTCCACTCCGTCGAGTCCGGATACCTGGGATCGTTCTTCATCCACATCGGGCTTGGGGATGACTGGACCGTAGTGAAAGGCTGGCCGCTCGGGCTGCAACGGCTGGTTCACTACTCCGTCCGATTGATCAACGGCGCTCTCGCGTTCCTGTTTCGCTTGTCGCCGCTGCGCCCCCATTCGCGCGCTCTTTCGACGGCATTCTACGCCGCCGGGACCAAGCCCCGGCATGACCTGACATGAAGACTTACAGCGTTCTCGTTGTCACGAATCTCTGGCCCTCGGAGTCTGATCCTGGTTACGGCAGTTTTGTCCAGGCGCAGATGGAATCGCTCCGGCCGTTGGGCGTGGAGTTTGACGCGCTGTTCATCGACGGCCGCGCCTCGCGATGGAATTACCTGCGCGGCGTCCGCCGCATGCGCGCCTGCCTGCGGCAGAAGCGTTACGACCTGATCCATGCGCATTTCGGGCTCTCCGGCTGGGTGGCGCGCTGCCAGTGCCGGGTGCCCGTCGTGGTCTCATTTATGGGCGACGACGTGCTCGGGCGCCCGTGCCGCGACGGCAGCATCACCGCTTACGGCAGGTTCATGCAGGTTTCGAGTTTTCTTCTGGCGCGCATCGTCCCCGCCTGCATTGTGAAGAGCGGGGAGATGAAGTCAAAGCTTGGCCTCGCTTCCGCTCTGGTCATTCCGAACGGCGTGGACTTCAACCTGTTCCGCCCGCTTGGCCGCAACGAAGCCCGCCAAGCGCTGGGGCTCGACCCTCTGAAGAAATACGTTCTCTTTCCCTACGATCCCGCCGAGCAGCGCAAGCGCTATGACCTGATCGAGGCCGCGGTGGCCGAGGCGCAAGCGCGCAATCCGGCCATCGAGATTCTCCACGCTCGCAGCGTTCCGCGCCAGCGCATGCCGCTCTACATGAACGCCGCCGACCTGCTGGTGCTGGCGTCGGTCTTTGAAGGTTCGCCGAACGCCGTGAAGGAAGCGATGGCGGTCAACCTGCCGGTTGTTGCCGTCGATGTGGGCGACGTCCGGCAACTGATCGGCTCAACCGAAGGCTGCTTTATCGTGCCACGCGACGCAAAGCTGATGGCCGAAAAGATCGTTGAAGTCTGCCGGAATCCCGTTCGCATGAAGGGCCGCGAGCACATCGCGCGCCTGTCCATCGAGAATGTGGCAAAGGAGGTGATAGCCGTCTACGCCCGCACGGCCGGCAGGCCGCAGCCCTCCGCTGATTGATGGAGTAACCGGCGAGGCTGCAATTTTTACGCGCTGTGCGCGGGGCAAACACAAATCGCGCGAAGGCCGAATTTTCAACGGCTCAAAATTTAATAATATCGTGTATTATCAATAAGTTAGAAGATTTGAAATTTGGGGAAGGGGGAAATCCCGCCCGTCCCATCTGGCGGACCCGGCAGGGAGTGTAGGCTATGGTTAAAGCCTAGCTCCAGGGCGATGCGAGGGCGCCCGGCGGCCGTCTGCGCTCGCCGCGGCTTTCCGCTCCTGAAAAACGCTTGCCCAGCGCCGCGGCTCTCCATCCAGCCCCCGAAGGGGGCGGAAGGCTTTAGCCCATGGCGTAAGCCATGGGAAAGCAGCCCATCAACCAACAAACCCAGCCCCGGAGGGGCGAAAGAATCTCAACCACGTTCGTGGCGTCCTTTCGCCCCCTCCGGGGCTCGGAAGGATTTTAACGCCGGTTTGGATCCCACGGCTCACGCCGTGGGCTAAAATCTACCGGACCTCCGGGCCTGGTGAGAGCCGAAGGCTGAAAGCTGAAAACCGGCGGCGGGGACACCGCCGGTACAGAAAAAGCTCCCTCATCCGCTGGGGCGTCTCCGTCTGGGTTGCGATGACGAAGGAGACGTTCCAGCGGAACGTCTCTACAAAGGGCGAGGCCGCGGCCACGCCTATTGGACGGTCATCGTCAACGTGGTCTGATGCGTCAGGTTCCCGGAGGTGCCCGTCACGGTCAGCGTGTAGGTTCCGGACGGCGTGCCCGGCGACGAGGTTGAGACGCTGCCTCCACCACCGCCGCAACCAACGGCAATGGCCGCCAGCAGAACCGCCCCCGCCAGCAGCGGAACGCGCCGTCGCCGCTCGAACGCCAGGGCAAGCAAGGCCATCAACAGCAGGGCAATCCACCAGTCATGGGTTGCGAAACCGCCCGAACCTGGTGGGCCGCCAATCGGTCCCGGCGGCACAAGCGAGGCCGCAGTCGTCGTGACCGTCACCTTCACGTTCTGTGCACTTGTTCCGTTTAACGTCACCGAACTCGGTGAAACCATGCACGTCG
>JAKASH010000603.1 GCA_021828225.1 Acidobacteriota bacterium
GACGCCGTTGAAAGTCATGCCAAGGCGGTGCTGGGCGTCATATCCATTGAGGGTGATGCGGCCGGGGCCCACAATGTGGACGTCGTCCAGAATGATGTCCTCGAATTCCGGCAACTTGTCATCCGGCTTGGCGCCATAAAAGGGATAGCGGGTGGTCATCAGGATGGGATTTTTCGTGTCACGGATGCAAACGTCGCGGTAGACAACGTTGTGGACCAGCCCACCTTTGCTCGAGTTCGATTTGATGCGCAGCCCGTTGTCGGCGCCGTCGATGGACAAATCGGTCACTCGCACGTCGCTGACCCCGCCGTTGGTTTCGCTGCCGATGGACATGCCGTGGCCGGTGTAGAAATGATCGTCCGCAACGGTGATATGCGAAGCCGGTCCGCCGTTCCCGGCTTTGACGGCCACATCGTCATCGCCGTCGTGGATGAAGCAGTGCGTGATGGTGACATTCGTTGATGACGTGGGATCGATGCCATCCGTATTTCTGGCGGTTTTGGGGGTATCGATGACAACGCCCCAGGCGGTGAACCCATTGCCGTTCCGATAGAACACGTGATACATCGGAGAATTCTTGAGCATCACCCGGTAGAGGGTGAAGTTGTCGGCGTGCGTGGCCAGAATGAGGAAGGGGCAATTCTGGTCGTCATGCCTGACCTTGGCTTCCTGGGCAAGTTCCCACCAGGAAATGTTTTCACCCTGGATCTTCGCCCAGCCGCGGCCGTCAATTGTTCCCGGCCCCATCACCGCAGCATTGTCGGCGTGGTTGACATTGATAAGGGCCTTGCAGCCATGGCCCCTGGCGCTCAAGATGCCGCAGCTTCCCGGACGCAGATCGTAATCGCGGGGATTTCGCGAGGCAAACAGGATGGCGCCCCTGCCGATGCGCAGCGTGACCCCACTTGGCAAATTCAAGGGTCCGGAGAGAAAAGCATTCTTTGCCCCACCGGCTTTCAGCTCCACGGCGTGGCCCTTGGGACATTCGTTCATCGCGCGCTGAATTCGGGCGGTGTCTGGCCGGTTTTCGTCACCGGGGCGAAGCGTTTTATCTTGGACCGCCGAAAGCCGCGCCGGCAGCACTTTGTACGCAGGGGGAAAACTCGGCTGCCGGACAGTCCTCAGATCCTGCGCCCTCGCCGGGAGGCAGAGGAGAACAATAGCGGCTAACATGCCGGCGATCCGCGTTACGCGAAATTTGGCGCTCAGGCTACGCCGTAAATATATAAATCTGGGAATGATCATGGAAGTCTTTCTCGTGTGAAGTCCGCGTGCTTTTAAGGCCTGACACTCAAGGCGCGAGGGTGGCCGGGAGCTTACGCGACACAGAACGCGCGAGCCCCGGTCTTCCCTTGAACCTTGAGGTTACCAGACCAATCTGGCGCCCAACTGAACCTGCCTCGGGAGGTTGGCCATGCCGTTAAGAACCCCAAAGCTGCTTTTGGTTGGTTCCATGTTGGGTCCGGCGCTGCCGTGAACAGACCCAAACTGCGGCCGGTTCAGAGCATTAAACGCCTCGAAGCGCAACTGGAGGTACGTCCTTTCGGTGAAGTTGAAGTCCTTCAGGAGCGAGGCGTCCAGATTGTTGATGGATCCATAGCGGATAGAGCTGAGCGTGCTGGGCCACGTCCGGATATGGTACTCGAGCTGGTCCTTGGAATTGGTGTTGAACGCGGCAGTATTGAAGGATGGCAAGGGTTTCAGCTTTCCGTTGACGAGAGTTTCCCCGGTCTGGCTGGGATTGTAATTCAGCGGGCCGCCGTAGTAAATGTAGTCGCTGTTCGACCACAAGATCGGCGCCCCAGTCTGGTAGGTGTAGATGCCGTTGACCGTCCAGCCGCCCAGCAGGCTGTTTACCCAGTGCGAACCCGAACTCAGCCAGTGGCCCCTGCCGATCGGCAAAGTGTAGGTGGCCGCCAGCACAAAGTGGTTTGTGTAGTCAAAGGGAGAGATGCGCTTTTCAGGCGCGGTGGAAATGGCGTTCAGGTACGTGTCCTCTTCGATCAGCTTTGAGTAACTGTAGTTCGCGATGAGCGACAGCCCGTTGGAAAGACGTTTCTGAACCCGCAAGTCGAGGGCATTGTAATAAGACGAGCCGGCATTGCTGTTTTGCATGATGACGCCGGAACTGGTGCTGTTGTACGAGAACGGATATTCCGGATAGGTTGAGAGCAATTGGGCCACGCTGATCTTTGAGCCGTTGAGGCTGGTTCCGGGCAGCAGGCCTTCAAACGGGTTCGCCACTGTGGCGTTGAGTTCGTCGATCAGCGCCTGATCGCGCGCCGGAGAAGTGCTCAGGTAAGCCGCGGGAAGATAATTGAGCTGCATATTCTGGATGGGAAGATGGACAGCATGATTTCCCATGTAATCCATTTCCAGCATGAGGTTGCGACGGAATGAATGCTGGAACCCGATATTCCACCGCATCGAATAGGGGTCCTGCATAGTCGGGTCCATGAATTTCACGGTCTGGCCCAGGAAAGTGCTGAGGCCTTCCGACGAACCCACCGGCTGCTCGATGCCCGTCGGGAAGGGATTGCTCAGCGTGTTAGCGGGGCTCAGATAATTGGTGGTTGTGGCCACAAACGGCGTGCTGGCGCTGAACCCTTCCTGATTAATAATGGGGCTGGACGAGTAGTTGCCGTTGGGGCTCAAAGTGGCCATGGTGATCGGCTGCACAAAAATTCCGAACCCGCCGCGGATGACCGTGTTACGTAGCGCCGTCGGACTCCAGGCAAAACCCACGCGCGGACTGAAGATGTGAGAAGTCTGGTTGTAGGCTGCCCCATTGTACGGGCTGGCGAAGGTCAAGCCGCCCGGCACATTCAATTGGGTCAGGGTCGGAAGGCCTGATCCCGCCGCCAGGCCGTTGGGGAAATCGCTTGCGAAGGCGGCCTGGGTGTCGGCCTGAAGAGGATTGGTGGCGTTGAAAGCGAAGCCGTTGACCGTACGGCCAAAGCTCTCTCCGTAGGGAGTGTCGTGCTCGAAGCGCAAGCCAAGATTCAGCGTGAGGTTCGGGCGCAATCTCCAGTCATCCTGCAGGAAAAAGGCATAGTAGTGTGAGATGAAAGTGCCATAAGAGTTGACGGTGTAGGCGCCTCCGGTCGGCAGGCCGAGAAGAAAC
>JAKASH010000604.1 GCA_021828225.1 Acidobacteriota bacterium
AAACGGCGGTCCGTCCTTTGATCTGCGAAATGAAATCTTCCGCATGGCCGGCGATGATCCCCGTGTGAAGGACTTCAACCGCAACAATTCTCCGCCCAAGCGCGCGCTTGCGGAGACCGCGAAGAACCGTTTCAACTTCGGGGAGTTCAGGCATGATTGTTATACACGGCGTATTAAGTAGATTCCCACGCGCGGCGTCAGGGCCCCGATTCATCGGGGAAGTTGAAGAACTGGATGTAGCGCCCGGCTTTAGCCGCTGGGCCCTCAGGGGCTGAAGCCCCGAGCACGTGGCGAGGCAATGAATGCGGCATGGCTGAAGCCATGCCCTGACGGTCTCTGCCTTACCGTTGGCGCTGAGAAAATCCATGTTCCACGAATAGTGAACAGCTTCAAGTCAGCCATGGATGAATGCGAGAACCCGGGCCGGAGATCCGGAGCCACCGCCAAGCCTGAGCGGCAGAGCGATGACGCTGAAGCCGGTCGCGGGCAACTGGTCAAGATTCGCCACGTTCTCCAGATGATAAAGGCCGGCAGACAGCGTCAGGTGATGCACCGGACAATCTTTTGACGGGCCGTAGTCGATGCTGCTCGTGTCGATTCCAATCCCCACCGGATGCGAGTGTTCGAGGAGGTAGCGGGCGGCCTCCAGCGACAGTCCGGGAAAGTGCAGAACGCCTTCTGCATCAGCATTCATGTATGTCTCTTGCGAGGGCCACCGCTCGGCCCATCCGGTTCGGAAAAAGACCACAGCACCGGAAGGGATTTCGCCGTGAGCCTCAACCCAATTCTCGATGTCCCGCTCGCTCACGCGGTAGTCAACGTCCAACTTCAAGGCAGGACTCACATCGATCACCACTGCCGGTGCAAGAAGTTTCTCCACCGCAATCTGATCAACCCTCAGACCGTCGGGATCAAAGTGCGCCGGAGCATCCATGTGCGTGCCCGAATGCTCCGGCATGGTGAGGTTGCGAGCAAAATATCCGTCCTTCTGCCAGGTGGCGGCAACGCTCGCATGGAATGGTGAGTCTCCCGGCCAGTAAGGAGAATCGTTTTGCAGGGTATGAGTCAGATCGACCACTCTCACGTTGCTGTCGCGAATCTCCTTGAAGAACGCCTCGACCGCGCCTGGTCGCTGGCTCTTCCCACGGCCTGCGAGCGCATTGGACAATGGATTCGCCGCCATCAACCGTGCGCCATGACTGTTTTCCATTTCATTCCTCGAAACAGAAAAGCTATACACGATCGAGCGCCGCCCTACAACCCCCGTTTCGAACCGCCGGGCGGGGACTGCTTTAGACAGCAATTTTAATATCATCGCCTTCAACCTGGACAGGATAAGTCTCTAGTTTCAGCATACTGTCCTCAAGGTTTTCGCCCGTGCATACGTTATACTGCCACATGTGCCAGGGGCAGGTTATCGTGTCGCCTTCCAGGGTTCCTTCTCCAAGCGGCCCGCCCTGGTGCAGGCAGGCGTTGTCCGTGGCGTAGAAGGTTCCGTTCACGTTGAAAAGGGCAATCGATTTGCCATTGACCTCGACAGCCTTCGCAGCGCCGATTGCCATCTCAGACAAGCTTGCCACTTTCACAAATTCAGCCATAGCTCCCCCCGTCGCTCAAATTCAGAGAGTTGTTCTCTGTGTTCTTCTATTGTCGAATTAGCTTTCAGAAAACCCTGCGGCAGTTGGAATCTCTTCGGGTCAAGAATGCAAACCCCTTCGCTCCCCGCTGCAAAGCTGGCCGTTTCTCCGGCCGCCCCTTCAAATGCCCCACAAAATAAACTTCCAATTTTAGGCCCTCATTATACCCCGAGGGCGCGGAATTACACCACGGTTCGGGCTGCGCCCGTCACGGTGAGGAGAGAGCCAGCCTTCACCCAACTCTACTGTTTCTTGATCTGGCTGCGAACCCGCTCGGCCGCGGCAAATTCGCCCTCTGCCTCCAGAGCTTTGGCCTCGGCCTGGTAGGCCTGCCAATACTTCGGATCAATCCTGCGCGCGGCATGAAATTCCCGGGCGGCTTCGCGATACCTGCCAAGCTTCATCCAGCACGTGCCCAGATAGAAGCGGGCGCCAAGGTCCTGCGGGTTCGCCCTGACCGACTGTTCAAAGTACTTCGCGGCCTTCACATAGTCGCCCAGCGGGAAGTACACAGCGCCCAAAGCATCGCTCGACTGCGAACTGTCTGGCTCGGCTTTTTGAGACTTTTCGAAATCGCGAATCGCTTCCGCTTTGTTTCCTCTTCGCAAGGCGATGCGCCCAACCGCCAGGTAGTAGTCGTGATCAAGATTCAGCGGCCACGAACTCTCCTGGTTCAGCCTTCTGGCGGTGTTGTACTCTTCGAGCGCGCCTCTCAGATCGCCATCCTGGTATTCCAACTCCGTTCCCTTCGCCATGTGCAGCAGTGGGGAATTCGGCGACTGCTTCAGCGAATAACTGATGAGGGATTCGTTATCGCGCCAGTGCGGAATGGCGCGCACGCTTTCAACAGCGCAGGAAAACATCGCCAATCCCAGGACGCATGCACTCGCCGGAACCAGCTTCGCGCGAGGAATGCGATGCGGAAGCCAGTCAAGCAGCAGATACGCCACCGCAAGGCAGGGACCGATGGAAGGGAAATAAAGGAAGCGGTCCGCCAGCAGAGGAAAACTGAGCTGGCGAACATCCAGAACCGGAAGCAGCGCCAGCGGCCACCAGGCAATCAGAAAAGCGAGACGCGGTTCGCGCTTGCGCAGCCAAAGTGTCCCGGCGGTCAAAAACAAAGTGACCCAGGGCCACGGCGAAAGCAAACTGGGACCGAGGTAGAACATTCGGTAGACGTTCAGGTGGACAGGCCAGACGAGAATTTTCGTGTTCTGGCCCAGCAGTCCGAATGCTGCAGCCACAACGCGAAGCGGGGTTCTCCCCAAAAGGCTGGCTTGCGTCATGTAGCCCAGAGCATGTTGGCGCACGACGAGATAAACCACCTCGGCCGCAACGTAGGGCGACCAGCGCAGCGCCCGATGAAGCCAGTTTTCCGGCTTGCCCAGGAAAAACCAGTAAGCCAGCAGCAAAAAGGGGAAGCTGAGCGCCATCTCCTTGAAGAACAAGGCGATGAAAAATGCCAGCGCCGCCAGCACGTGAT
>JAKASH010000605.1 GCA_021828225.1 Acidobacteriota bacterium
TCCCAGAAGCCTCACCGCCGTACGATCATGCAGTGCTGGGGCGCCAACTGCATTCCTTCGCCCAGTGACCGCACGGCCGCCGGGCGCGAGATCCTGGCCGCAGATCCGGAATGCCCCGGCAGCCTGGGCATTGCCATCAGCGAGGCCGTCGAGGACGCCGCCGGCCGGCCGGACACCAACTACTCGCTCGGCAGCGTGCTCAACCACGTCCTGCTGCACCAGACCATCATTGGCCAGGAGGCGATTGAACAGCTCAAGCTGGCCGCGGCCTATCCGGACATCGTGATCGGCTGCTGCGGAGGCGGCAGCAACTTTGGAGGCCTGGCCTTTCCCTTTGTTCCACACAAAGCCGCGGGTAAAGATATCCGCCTGATCGCCGTTGAACCCGCTGCCTGCCCCACCATGACCAAGGGCCTATACGCCTACGACTTTGGGGACAAGAGCGGAATGACGCCGCTGCTGAAAATGGAAACCCTGGGGCACGACTTTATTCCGCCTGGCATCCACGCCGGCGGGCTCCGTTATCACGGCATGTCGCCGCTGGTCAGCCTGCTCCATCAGGAGGGCGTGGTGGAAGCGGTCAGCTATCCGCAGTTGCAGTGCTTTGAGGCCGCAATCACTTTTTCGCGCGCGGAAGGCATTGTCGTCGCGCCGGAGACCTCGCACGCCGTCTGCTCGGCCATCGATGAGGCGCTGAAGGCCAAGGAAGAAGGTAAAGAGAAGACCATCCTCTTCAATCTCAGCGGCCACGGCTTCTTCGATATGGGCGCTTATGAGAAATACTTCGCCGGCGAGCTCACCGATTACGAATACCCGGAAGAAAAAGTCCACGAGGCACTGGCGCACTTGCCCAAAGTGCCGTAGCGGGTAGCGCCTCGTTGTTCAGAGACTCTGCGGCTTTTCGTCAGGCAATCATTGAGTATTATGAAATACGTCATCGATATGATCTTGTGCAACTGTCGAAACAACAATTCCCACATTTAAACCCCGCAGAGGAGGGCTAACGGCGCTACCTGTTGGGCGGGAGGCGCACCTGGGTCAGCATGCTGCGGCACCAGGGATGACGCCGGTCCTGCTGAAGGGCGGCGAGGATACGTTGGGCGGTGCGCTTCTTTAGTTCCTGCATGATGAGACCCTTAGCTTCGGCCGGGTCGGGCCAGATCAACAGGTGAAAGTGCTCCGGTATTGGAACCCAGCCGATCAGTTGGAAACCCGTCTCGCTCCGTGTCTGCCCAAGGATTTCCACAAAATCGTGGCGGAAACGCTCACTGGCGAAAAGCTGCGCCCGGCGACCTCCCCCCGTAGCGCGCGTTTACCGCGCCATTGCGGTGGCATGTGTCGCGCAAGTGAAGGCCGGCCAGTGCACGCGTTTGATCAATGTCAATTCCCCCCCAGCCAAATGCTCTCAAAACTCTCAGTACATTCCCACGCAACAACTGAAAGACAAGCATTCGCTCTGTCGGGTAGCATATGAAAAGTGCGTTGATGGCGATGGGATATAATCGGGGTATGGACAAGATCATCCGTTTTACATCGGCGGTTATTTTGAGTGGCGCGATCACTGTACCGATGTTTGTAGGCAATCTCGACGGCCAGCCGCACTTAGACTCGCAAATTGAGAACCCGGTGCTGCCAAGTTTTTTCGCAAATGCCCGCGAGCGGTGCCAATGTGCCTGCGGACTATCCATCCCTCGCCAGCGTTGAGAATACAGTCAGGAGGTTCCAAACGATGATGGACTACATACAGGATTCCTGCGGGCTTCGTGGAGGACTAATTGGTCCAAATGAGGAAATTAGCACAGTCGGGGATAACTTGGTTCACCGTAAGTGCCTAGTACTACTGTGTTATAGAAATGGCGTCCCGCAATAGGGGCAGCCCTTAAGCCGCCGCAGCAAAAGCTGCGCGAGGGTCATCCGCAGCGTGGCAATTGACCAGGGATGGTGCCGCGCGGCCGGAAATCCGGCGGGGCTTCGGGCAAGGATAATTCCAACTAACCGGCGCGGGCGGAGGGGGAAAAACGGCTCCGCTCCGCCACCAGGAACCCATAGGCCGCGATGCACAAGGTCGCATGATGATGAAACCCGCGCCAGCCCCGGCCCTCAAAATGCCCCAGCCCCAATTCCTGCTTCAACTCTTCGTAATCGCGCTCGATGATCCAACGGTGCTTCGCCAAGCGGACCAAGTCCTGGATTTTCGTCGCCACCGGCAAGGTGGACAACCAATACTTCGTGGGCTCGGCTTCTCCCTTCGGCCATTCGATGAGCAGCCCCTCCTCCGGACGCGGTTCGGTGCGCTTTTCATCCCGATGCGCGGGGCGGACCCGGAGCGCGGCGAACCGCGAACGGAGCTGATGTTTCGTGCCTTCTCGCCAAGCGATGTTTTTCCACGCTTTCTCCGGCAACGCCTGAGCCAGCGCCAGGACCGAGACCGGCTGATGGTCCTGGTCCCGCCGAAGGCGCTTCGGAGGCTGCCCTCTTCCGCTCCACGGCTTCTTCGGCAACGGCCCCGCACCCGGCTTCCAGACCGTGGTGGCGCGGCTCACGCCCAGCACGTACGGCAGACCCAACGCGGTGACGGCTTCACGGAACGAGGTCTCGTTTCCATACCCCGCATCGCCCAGCACCGGCACCCTCGGCAGGTTCTCTTCGACCGCCCGCCGAATCTGCTCGAAGGCGATGGCCGGTTTGGTCTCGAAGCGAATCTCTTCCGGCACACCCGCCGTCTCCCGCCGCTCCCGGTCCTTTACCCAGCTTTCCGGCAAATACAGCCGCCAAGCCACCGGCAGACTGGCCGTCTTCGTGGTCACCGACAAACTGACGGCCACCCGGCAGTTCTCCTGCTTGCCCACTTGCCCGCAATACTGTCGCGCCACGCCCACCGAGTGCGTGCCTTTCTTCACCAACCCCGTATCGTCCACCACCCAGGCTACCACCGGCCCCTTCTTCGTCATCGCGGCCAGGGCGTACTCCCGAACGCGCCGCAGCACCGCCGCGTCGCTCCAGGGTGCATCCGCCACCATGTGGTGCAGCGATTGGTGGGTCCGCCGCACGTTCGAGGGAGCCAGACGCGCCGCCATCGGTTCCACACTCTTTCGCTCCCCGGGAAGCAACAAGCCC
>JAKASH010000606.1 GCA_021828225.1 Acidobacteriota bacterium
TGTTGACGTAAATCAGCAGGTCGGATTCCGCTGCTCGCCGGTTGATGCGGACACTTTCGCCATGCTCAGTCTTCCCCATGTCCACCATGCCGTCCGGAGCTTCGCCGTCGTGGTTGTAGAGGGTGTCGGGGTAAAACTTTGAGAAGATCTGGTTGCCCACCGCATGCCGGATCTCCGCCGCCGTCATGCGCCGATGATACGAGGTTGCGATAATAATGTGAACGTCCGTCACGCCCTTTTCGGCCAGCAGGTTCAGCACGATGGTCAGAACGGATTCCCGGATATCCGGCCGCTTCATTTTCGGCAAGGGCAGGGAAATGTCGTCGATGGCGATGGTCACCTTCATGCCGGGCCGCAGCAGGGCGGAAAGCGGCTCCATCTGTTCGGGATGGTCGATGGCGTAGCGGATCGCGGCGTTGCGATCCGCAATGCCCGGAATGGTAGGGTTGGGATAAAGCACCCGCGTGCCTGCGGGCATTTTGACGGAGAGCAGGTCTTCCCCGTACCACATCAGCCGGGGGGCTGAGCGGCCTTCCAGGCGCACCACGCAGCCCTCGTGCGAGACGAGCGCGTTGCGTCCTACTGCGTTGGGTGTGGGATCGCCGAATTCAAATGCCGGCGACCCCGCCGGGTGATTGTTCCCGGCGTCGTTAGACATCGATTCCTCTCTTCAAATCCAGAACGGTCCAGCCGCGTTCCAGTGCAACGCGCTTGAGCCTGCGATCGGGATTCACGGCGGCGGGAGTTCCAACCGCCTCGAGCATGGGAAGGTCCGAGAAACTGTCGGAGTAAGCCTTCGAGTGTTTCATCTCCGTGCCATATTTCCGGCACAGATCTTCCATCGCCCGGACTTTCTCTTCTTCAGCAATCAGTGGAGCTTTCACTTGCCCCGTCGCAACGCCATCCTCAAAAACCAGGCGGTTGCAGATCACGGCTTGAAAACCAAGGTACCGGATTACGTCGTCCAGAGCAACGTCCAATTCGCCGGTCACCAGAACCGGCAGGTAACCCTGGCGCCGGTCTTCTTCGAGCAGCGCCTTGGTATCCGGATAAATCGACTGCAGAATTTCCTCATAGAAGAGCTGTTCCGCCTGGCCGCGAAGCTCCTGCTCTTCCATCCCGCGATATTCGCGAAAAAAAACTATATTGAACCACCGCCGCGAGCGGAATTCCATCACCAGCCACATCGGAATGCTCAACAGAAGCTTTGAGATATTCCAGACCGCCCGGATCCTCGATGGTTGGTGCAAGGCGAAATAAGCGTACCTCCGAACGACGTTGCCTGAAGTCAGAGTTCCATCGAAATCGTAAAATGCCAGCGGTTGATTTGGGCTCATGGTTCGGGAACGTTCAGGAAATGCATTTATTTGTAGCGCCACCCTTCAGGCCGGCAATGCCGGGCTGAAGCCCGGCGCTACTGCTCTACGCGAAAGGGCACGGATTTATCCGTGCCGCAGTGCCGTTTTTATTCCCCTCATTCTGTTTGGCGTTGTGACTATGCCACAACGCCAAACAGAGGCGAAAAAGATCCTTTGGGCGCTCCGTCTTTCGGCACGACTGGAAGTCGTGCCCTTTCGCAAACTCAAGTGTAGACCTTCAGGCCGGCAATGCCGGGCTAAAGCCCGGCGCTACTGCTGCAGGGCCGTGGCGCGCCGCGTCAGAAGGTTCTTGAAATTCTTCTTGTGCCGCCAGCCGAGGAACAGAGTCAGCAGCGCGGCATAGAGCGCGTCCTGGGGGCTCACGAAGGCCAGCATCAGAATCGCAAACACAACCCAGGTACTCATGGAGGCCATTGCGCCTGCCTCCGGCCATTTCTTCTTGCTGCCCGCCACCCGCATCACTACGAAATAAGCCATGGCCACGGCAGCCCATAGCGGATAAAGCCGCAGCATCACACCCGCCGAAGTGGCAATGCCCTTGCCGCCGTTGAACTTCAAGAAGGGCGAGTAGCAATGACCCAGAATGGCTCCGAAACCGAACAGCCAGCCCAGCGCTGCTCCGTGTGCTCCATGGCTCACCAGCCATACGGCAAAATAGCCCTTGCCCATGTCGCCGATCAGGGTCAGAATCGCGCGCCCCTTGTTCACCCGCAATACGTTGTTGAAGCCGGGATTTCCTGACCCCACTTTTCGGATGTCGATGCCGCTGCCCATCATGGCCAGAACCGCAAAAGGTATCGACCCCAGCAGGAAGCAAATGACAAACCGGACGATAATTCCCACGGTATTTGCAGCCATCATGAACTTTTTGCTGATCTTTCGACCTTTATCTCAATCAAGCGCATAGCTTCGCCATCGCTTCCCGAATCCGTTCCCGCAGCGCCACCAGCTCACGTGCATCGTCCGATTGCGGAGCGACAGCCTCGCCCACTGTGATTCTGGCTTCACCCTGCCCGGGCATTCGCCTGCCCCTGGAGAGGATATGGGACGTTCCGCGAACTCCAAGAGGATAAATCGGGCTGGAGGTCTGGATTGCAGCGTCCAGAGCGTCCAGGCGGAATCGGCTCAGGTGAGCCGGCACCGTCGGAGGCCCTTCAGAAAGTACCATGATCGAATGCCCATCTTCCAGTCCCTTTCGAATCCGCTGGCGTAACGTGCCACCCGGCGGCATGCTGATATCAGTCAACTTCGGCAGAACGATGGGCCGCAGCAGAAAAGCTACCACGCCGGGAAGAGAATCAAGCGCGCCCAAATCCGAAAACCGCGCGGGCATGGGAAGCATTGCGGCCAGCACCAGAGGATCAACCGTCCCGGCACGATTTGCCATCAACACGGCCGGCTGCCCCGGCTTGATCCGCCCGCTTTCATCAAGACTGACTTTGTGAGCCAGCAGCCGCAACAGCGCTTTGGCGAAGAGCCGCACGATTACGCCGGTTGCGTTCTGGCCGGGAACGGCCCGCGCCAGCACTCCGCCAGAAGCCGCCACAACGGAAAGCAGCGCCTGCGAATATTTGCGATGCAGCCAGCGGCCCGCGCGCCTGAGCCCCAAGGTGATCCAGGCGCCCAGGTTCTCCCACCACAGCCGCAGAATCTGCACCCAGGGCGGACGGCGGTTGAGTTCGAGAGTCCCGCGCTCGTAAAGCAGCCGGGTTTCGTTACGCCGGATCTTGCCGCTG